>DODI01000297.1:0-5812 GCA_003509045.1 Planctomycetota bacterium
ACCTCGAAAAAATCGTCAAGGCGAAGCTGTCTTTTCCCAAAGAAGATCGGAAGAGCGCGGAGCTCGTCATTTCCCAGCTCCGCCACGACGTCGGGCGAGAGGGCCTCGGCCTCGATGGGAACTTCAGGCTGCTCTTTGAGGGTCAGGGTGATCATCGCCTAGCCACACTCACGGATATCCGCCCCCTCAAGCCGCTCCATTTCCACCGGGTAATTATCGAAGCTCATCGTGTAGTACTGCTCAAAGAGCGGCCGCAGGTACTCCTCGATGTTCTTATCGAAGGAAGGCCGCACGATGTACTCACGCCCATCGACCATCTTCCGGATGTCGCCTTCCTCGACAACCACCTCTCCACCCTTGAGGAGATAGCGCGGATGCCCGAACATGCGCTCACGATCAGGGTCATCGTTGTCTAGGGCTACATCCGCATCTGCGCCCACGCCGAGATGACCCTTCTGCGGCATTCCAAGCGCCCGCGCCGGACCGGCCGAGATAATGATAGCGATCTCCGACAGCGTGTACTCCCGATCGATCCCGGGCAGGTGGATCCGCTTGAGCGCCTTCTCCGGCAGCTTCTCGATGCATTCGCGTCTGAAATCAGCGTTCATCAACAGGTGAATGATCTCCGGGTACCTCCAGAAGCAGGCCCCATTCGGATGGTCCGTGGTCAGGTAAATCCGCCAGGGATCGTCAATCAGCAGAAGCAATTCCAATCCCACCGCCCACTGCACTGCATTGACCATATTGGTCCCCTTGTAGGTATAGGGAACCACTCCGCAGCCGGTCTCGTTCTCCACATCCAGGTTGCCCCATTTGCGCCCGGTGAGCTGGTAGAGCAGGTGCTGCCAGGGGCCGTCGGCGGTGATGGTGACCGAGTCGCCAAAAAGGATCGCGCCGGCATCAGCCGTGAGGTTCGGCTGCTCGTTGAAGAACTCGGCAAGCCTCACCGATTCAGAGCGCAAGGTGTCCCAGTCGTCGCCGCCGTAGGAGTGGAACTGCAGATGCGCCATGTGCGCGCGGTGCCCATCGAGGACCTTCATGGTCTCGATCGTCGTGTCGATATTGCCCGGCGCGCCGAGATTGTTGCAGTGAAGGTGCATCGGGTGCGGAAGCTCGAGCTCATCGACCATCGCCGCCATGCTTGAGATGATCTTCGCGGGCGTTACCTTGCTGTAGCCCGGCACCGGCTCAGAGAGAATCTTGGCGTCTTTCCCCCACTTCCAGGCCGTGACCCCTCCGGGATTGACCGCCTTGACCCCGTAGCCCTTTGCCGCCCAGAGGTGCCAGGCGAGGAGATGCTTCGCTCGTTCCGTCTCCCCCTCCTCGAGGAGATCCAGGATGAGCTCATTGTTCGCCATGAGCACGCAACAGGACTTGTCGACCAGCGGCGTGTCACGCAGCTCTTCGTGCGTGTGCCGGGCAGAGAGTACCGGCACCGCGGCCTCGTTAACCGTGGTATAGCCCAGGCCGGCGTACAGATAGCCGGTCGCGAAGGTGCTGGGCGTGGTCCCGCCGACTCCCGCTCGAAGCTCCGGCGAGTGAATGAACTTCGCGGCAACTCGATGATTCTCCGGGGTCATCGCCCTGGCAAAATTGATCGCCCCGCCGGCTACATGCGTATGAACATCGACCCCTCCGGGAAAGACGACCATGCCGGCCGCATCGATCGTGCGAACGTCAGCTCCCGTGACCTCGTCGACGATTCGTCCGTCTGAGATGCAGACATCCCTGACCTCGCCATTTACATCATTGGCCGGGTCGTATACCTTCCCGCCCGTTATTCGCAGCATGAGTTCCGCGCGCTCCTCATCGCTGTTCTTCGAAGGCTCCTCTTCATGCGCAGGGCACCTCCTTGAAAGAGGCTGGCAGCCAGGCTGGCTTCTCCTTGACCTTTTCGAGGATGCGGTGGACCACCTCCTCGTCGGTCGGATAAGGCGACTCGAGAATCGGCTTGAGGGGAAGCGGGATTTCGTCCATTCGATAGACCGTACCCGGCGCGCTGACACCCGTGGTCGCGGTCGTGATGTGAACCCGGGCCAGCCGACTGGTGTGAGTCACCTTGGGGTCCAATACGATGGTCGGGGTTCTCGATAGATGATCGATGGCCGGCTGCGGCATCGTCGCTCCCGGATCGGCTCCCAGGACCAGCGTGGCGTCGTTGTCTCCCCTCACCAGCACGTCAATCGTCGAGAACTCCCCGGGGTTGAAGCGCGGATAGCCGCGCGACAGGCTGACCCCGAACGGGAAACCGGTTGTCCAGCGCATAACGACGTCCGCCCCGGTGACGTTCCCATGGCCGCGCATCGGCATGGAGACGAACTTGGTATAGGCGTTCAGCTCCGCGACCAGGGCCAGGACGGCGGCCGAGTTCATGTGCTTCCCGCGCGTCATCGACAGGCCCATTCCGAAGAAGAGTACGCCGAAGCGGGCGTTCTTCATCCGGTCGACGAGATCCTGAAGCTGCTCGAGCGTCAGTCCCGTCTCCGCCACCCGGGCCGCGTCGACGGGCTGGTTCTTGACCAGGGCGCGCAGCGTGGTGACGACCTCGAAGTCCTTGCCCGGCTTGACCTGCAGGAGTATGTCCGCGTGTTTCGCGCTGGGGGTCTCCCTGACATCGACCAGGACCATGGTCCTGCCCTTGCGGCCCTCGGGCACGTGCTTGCCCTTGGGGGTCAGGGTGTACCTGGAGAAGTGGAGCGGGTGACAATCAGCCGGATTGCCTCCCCAGTAGATAATGAAATCGGCGCGGTTCTTCACCTCTCCCAGGGTGCACGTGACCTTGCCGCCCAACTGGGCGGCCACTTCGGTTGGACCGTGTCACAAGGAGGTGTGGCTGTCGACCACGCCTCCAACCCACTCGGCCAGGGCGACGGCGTTGCGCTGCGCCTCGCAGGTGATATTGCTGAGCCCGTATACCAGCGGCATGTTCGCCTGGTAGAGATATTCGGCCGCCGCCTCCACCGCCTCGTCAACCGTGGCCGGCTTGCCATCGATCAAGGCATCGGGGTAGCAGTGTTCAGCGGTATGGTTCTTGAACCACGCCTCGCCGAGACCGCAGGCGCGCTTGGTCTTGACGATGCGGTCGCCTTCAGCCTGCAGGTCTATGTGGTCACAGACGCAGCCGCAGAAGGTACAGGTGGCGTTTTCTACCGTTTTAAGGGTCATGGCCTTCTACTCAGTGTCGCTCTCGCCCGAACCGGACGGCATGATGAAGCTTCAGCCAAGCGCCCGGCCGCGGAAGCTGCCGCGGATCCGTCTCGGCATGTAGCGCCCGGTTTCGGGATCGATGAGCTCCCAGGCCTCGAGGTCTTCCGCCGCAGGGCCCTCGTCGAGCCTGTCGGGAAACTGGGCAGCTATCGTCTGGTCCGTATCCATACGGGGTTTTGTCTCATCCATGTCTTGTTCTTCGCTCTCCCGGTTGACGGGTTCCTTCAAGATTCTGTCCCCGCTTCAGCATAGTTCTCTCCCGCGGCCAGGGGCTCAATCTCTACCTCCCACCCCTTGGAGGTGGGCATCCCGGTGCCATCGGTACTCTGGCCCATCAGCTTACAGGTCGGTGGGCCGTAGGCTATAAAAACCATCCCGGGGGGAACCTTGCCTTCCTTCCCGCCATGTTCTTTGCAGACAAAAGTTCCCTCTCCGTTTTCCGAACGGACCCGAACAGACCCTCCCACCGAAGCGCCGATATCCTCGATGTCCTCAGGGTGCATGATCAGCGTGGTCACCATCTCCTCGTACTCGGCATCGTCCTTGCCGACGCTGATCTGGCGTCCCTGTTTGGTCGTACGACCCGCGTTCATGATGAATTGCCTGGTGGCCAACGGTGTCTCCCTCTATGTCTAAGCTCCGGACCGTTTTACCAGATTATCCCGCCTAATGCCCGCCTAATGACAGTCCAACGACAGCGAGGCCGGTTACCCCGCCTTCAGCTGCCGCCCATGACCTCGCGCAGGTGAAAATTGAACTTGCCGAGCTTGCCGCCATAGTTACCGGCGCCAATCGCCAGCACCCCATCTCCTGATGCCGCCTCGATCGCCGCGCGCATCGCCCCGCTGACAGCCCCTTCATCGATACCGTCGACGACAAGCTCGTAGCAGCAGTTCGCTCCCTCGACCAACTCGGTCTCAGACCGACTTCGCTGCGTGGGCGAGAGGGCATCATTGGTCGAAGCTACCAGCTGCTCGTAACGCGAGCCGACCTTGCTGCCGCTGCGGACGACTCCCCCGGGGAAAGGCGCGATGACGCCCGGGAGCCCGGAGACAGCCTCGCTCGCGCGCCGGGCCGCATCGAGCCCCACCGACTGCGAGACAGCCTGGAGGATGATGTTGCCGCCAGCGACACCCTTCGCAACGCCGGTGCTTTCCTCGACAAGGAATTCACCGTCCATGACTGGAATTCGCCAGTACCGCCGCTCCTCCCGCTTCTTGCTCTTCTGGAATCCATCACCGAAAAAGCGCAGGTTCTTTCCAAGCGGAACCTTCTCCTCCACCTCGGCCCCCGCCAGACCATCGTAACAGGCGGTCGTCGGGCAGGTCATCACGCACTGGCCTACCCGGTTGGGCACCGCCTTGGCCAGTCCATCGGTGGAAAAGCCAAAGAGCAGCACGCTCGCCCCAGGCCGGCCATCAGGGCTATCCTCGGCTGGAATGTATCCCTCGACACCGACCTCGGCATCGCAGGAGATCACCGATGTACCGTAGCCCGAGATGGATTGGAGAGCCGCATTGAGCCAGTGGTCATCAACAGCCGTGATGATCAGCCGCGAATAGCGCATGCCGAAGGCTTCGGCGAAGGTATCGAGAATCGTGGTCTGGCCAATTTGCATGAAGGTCTTCCGGCCGGCTGAAAAGTAAGGAGGTATAAAGAACGACGAACGGAAAAGGTAGACCCCCGGGCCTGTCAAATCAACGATTTCCGGCGCTGAACCAGTCGGAGGGAGGAGTCTCAGCCAGACCCCGAAAATAGGGATGGCGCCGGCAGGCAGGCCTCCATTAGGCTCGAAGCTGCAAGCCAGGAAGACGACGATGAAAGATCGAAAGAATATCCAATGGAAACGTAGCCTCGTCCTGGTCGCGATGAGCGGGCTCCTGGCTTCCTGCAGCCTCCCCCCCGGCATGAAGCTCCTGTACCTGCAGGTCTACCATGGAGGAGAGTGCGTCCTGGAGACGTACTTTGATGTTCCCGACACGAGCACGGTCAGCGAGATCTGGGACGCCGCGGGACAAAAGCCCTTCAGTACGCAAAGCGCCGCGGAATCCCTCGGCGAGAACAAGGCCAACCCGCTCGAGGCGAAGCTCACCGGACCCGTTGAGATCCGGATCTCCCACCCGGCCTCCGATGAGATCAACGCGAAGTTGACCAACCTGACCCTGCGACGGAGTTCGAAGGATTCCGACGACTGGCATCTGCCGGCGCAGGAGGTCGGCCGCGCGAAGAAAAAGTCCTCCAGCCAGGGTGATAAACCCGTTCGCTGATAAGAAAAACTAGGAACAGGAGACGAAAACGGGGTGGTAGGGCGCGAGCTTAACCGCCTGGCGCCTTACCACCCCGCTACCCTGATTCAGCAGGCTACTTGATTTTCTTAGCAGTCCTGACGACCTTCGGGATCGGTTTCCCGTCCTGGTCGGTCCCTGTGATGACCGAGGTCATGGTATTCTCATCGACAACGGTCTGCTTGCCGGTTACGTAGCTGATCTTTCCATCGGCGTGCCGGATGATAGTTGTGAAGGTCAAGACCATGCCGGGTTTGAACTTCGGGCCCTGGGGACGCGAGATCGTCGAGGTGTAACGGCTTCCATCCTTCAGGTGTCCA
>DODI01000221.1:0-5220 GCA_003509045.1 Planctomycetota bacterium
CTCGTTTCTTCCTTCTGGATCCTAGATGCTCCCACCCGGCAGGTTTGCACCGTTTCGAGGAGCATCACCAACACGCCGATCCAGACTCTCGTCACGCTGAATGATCCGGTCTTTTTTGAGGCGGCCCGGGCCTTCGCCCTTCGTATTCTCAGTGAGGTTCCAGGGGGAAGGAAGAAACGAGTCGAGGAGGCCTTCCTCATCTCCCTCTCCCGGCTACCTTCGGCCGTGGAGGCGACAGCATTCAGCTCGATGCTTGGCGATCTGGAAAAACGCTACAAGGGGGATCCGCAGGCCGCGGCCAGCGTCAACCCAGGGACAGGGGAAGCTCCCGCCGGCGCGGAGCTGGCCGCCTGGACCGTTCTCGCCTCCACCCTGTTGAACCTCGACGAGGCGATCACCCGGGAATAGGGGACATCGAGCCAATAGCGCGCTTCACTTTCCGATGGCGTAGAGGGCCTTGTAGGTGCGCAGGTAGATTCGGCCTCCTGAGATGGCCGGGGTCGCGGCGATACCATCTCCCATGACGTTGCGTGAGATGACCTCGAACTCGCGCCCGAGCTTGAGCACACAGACCTCGCCATGGCGCGCCGCGAGGTAGAGCTTGCCGTCGGCTATGACCGGGGAGGCTCGCTGGCGATTGCGATGAACACGCTTTAGGTAGACCTCCTTTCCGGACATGGCTTCCATGACGATCATCACGCCGTTTTCCCGCGCAAGATAAAGAAGTCCATCGTGGATCACCGGTGTGGGGACGTCGGATGTGTCGCGCCCGCGCCGCCACCTGAGCTGGGGCTTTGATTCGCTGATGTCGCCCTTGCCATCAGGCTTCACTCCGAGGACTGGCTTGTTCTTGGCTGAGGGGATCACCACCAGGCCTGGTTCGCAGGCCGGTGAGGCGACAAAGCGCAGGAACTTATTGTAGCCCTTCTTGGGGTTCAGCGAGCCGCAACGCCAGAGCTCCTTGCCGTCCGCCAGCTTGTGAGCGCTCAGGTAATCGGCGCCGTGGATCAGGAGCTGTCTCTCAGCTCCATCCTGATACAGGATCGGCGAGGCGTAGGAGTGTCGGGACTCGTGCAGGGCATCGCTTTCGCGGGCAACCTTCCAGCGCTCCTTTCCTGTCAGTTTATCAAGCGCGACAATGTAGGGGTTCTCCATCTGCAGGCACATCTGGTAGAGGGTGTCTCCGACCAGCAATGGCGTGGAGCTCATGCCATGCCAGTGGTCAAACGCGCCATAGCTTTTCTGGAGGTTCTTCTCCCAGATCATCTTTCCAGCCATGTCAAAGCAGTGCATGTCGCCGGTCCCAAGGAAGGTCCAGACATGCTTCCCATCTGTTGCCGGGCTGGGGGCGGCTGAGTTGCCTTCGTCGTTGCGTATCTTCTTGTTTCCGCCGGCGAGGGGTTTTCTCCAGAGAATCTTTCCATCCGTTGAGATGCAGAGCAGGACGAGCTCATTTCCGGCGGCTGAGGTGACGAAGATCTTGTTTTCCCAGATGGCAGGGGTCGCGCCAGCCGCTCCGGGAAGGTCGATTTTCCAGGCGACGTTTTCAGTCGTGGTCCACTTGTCAGGGAGGTTCTTTTCAGGACTCGTTCCATTGCCGTTGGGGCCGCGCCAGGAAGGCCAGTTCGAGCCGGCCGCAGGAGTTGAGGTCAGCAAGGTGATGAGCAGGAGTCCGGAGAAAATCAGCAGGTGGTTTTTTTTCATGTCGGTCTTTCGCTTTCTTGAAGGTGTAGATCGAATGCCATTCACCAGTCGGCAACTATTTTGCTACACTCCGCAGCGTAACGAAAGCTCCCGCTCTCTCCTTTATTCGGGGGCTTCGCCTCTGCGCCCATGTTCTGAAGGTGGCCGATGTTCACGAATCCTGCAGCTATTGCAATCCGCGAAGAATTGACCCGGCGCCGTTTTCTTTGCGGCGGCGGCAGCTTTGCCGCATCCGCCGCGTTGGCCTCTCTTCTGGCGGGGTCTGAAAAAGAAAAGGGAGAATCGCGCGCTCCTCATTTCGCTCCTCGTGCCAAGCGGGTCATCAGCCTCTTTATGTCAGGTGGTCCTTCGCACGTCGATCTATTTGATGATAAGCCGCTCCTGCGGAAACTGAACGGCAAGCCGATGCCAAAAGAAATCATCGGGAATCATGAATTTGCGATGATCAAAAGCGGCGAACCCAGGATGAAGGGGTCCCCTTTTAAGCTGCTTCCGCGGGGGAAGTCGGGCACGGTTGTTTCTGAGCTTCTTCCAAGGCTGAGCAAGGTAGCTGACGAAATCTCGGTGGTCAGGTCTCTTCATACAGACACCTTCAATCATGATCCAGCCGTGACCATGATGAACACCGGCTTTGTGAGCTTTGGCAAGCCCTCGATGGGGGCCTGGCTGTCCTGGGGACTCGGCAGCGAAAATTCCGATCTTCCCGCCTATACGGTGCTGGTTTCCGGTGTGAAGCTTCAGCCCCTGTTGACGAACTATTGGGGGAGTGGTTTTTTACCAAGCCAGCACCAGGGAGTTCAGTTTCGTTCAAAAGGAGATCCTGTGCTCTTCCTGTCTAACCCGCCAGGGGTGGACTCGGGGGTTCGCCGGCGCCAGCTCGATCTGCTTGGCTGGATGAACAGCCGTCATTTTGACCGGATCGGCGATCCCGAAATCAGGACCCGGATCGAGGCGTTCGAGCTGGGCTACAGGATGCAGTCAAGCGTCCCCGGGCTGATGGATATCAGCAAGGAGCCGCGAAGCGTGCATGAGCTCTACGGGACGAAGCCCGGGCAGGTATCTTTTTCCAATAACTGTCTCCTGGCCAGGCGGCTGGTGGAGCGGGGGGTTCGCTGCGTGCAGCTCTACCACACGGGTTGGGATCAGCACGCTACGATTGAAAAGGACCATCGCCGCCAATGCGCCGCGGTAGATCAGGGAGCCGCCGCGCTGCTGGTCGATCTCAAGTCGCGGGGGTTGCTCGATGAGACCCTGGTAGTCTGGGGCGGAGAGTTCGGGCGAACTCCAATGGCCCAGGGAGGAGGCAAGAACTATGGAAGGGACCACCATCCCCATGGTTTCAGCGTCTGGATGGCCGGAGGAGGAATCAAGCCGGGCTTTACCTACGGGGAGACCGATGAGTACGGCTATTTTGCGGCGGAGGATAAGGTTCATGTACACGATCTTCATGCCACGATCCTTCATTGCCTCGGGCTTGATCACAAACGACTTGTACACCGATTCCAGGGGCGGGATTTTCGCTTGACCGATGTCGAGGGTCGAGTGGTCAGGGACCTTCTCGTCTGAGACTGGTTTCGGTTAGAGGTCTCCGCGCGCCCTGAATTTATGGATGAACTCGTCGCAAAACAGCTCCAGGTAGTTTGGCGAGACCGCGGAGCAGTGGGGCAGGATGAAAGCGTTACGGCAGGAGCGCAGGGGAGAGTCCTCTTCGAGGGGTTCGTTGTGGAAGACATCGAGCCAGGCCGCGGCCAGGCGTCCCTCGTGAAGGGCGGCGGCCAGGGCGGCTTCGTCAAGAGAGTTTCCCCTGCCGATATTTGAGATCGTCGCGTTTCCCGGGAGCAAGCCCAGGCGTCGTTCATCCATGAGCTGGTCGGTCTCTTTGCCAGAGGGCAGGGCAAGGACCAGGTGGTCCGTGCTGGCGAGAGCCTCATCGAGGCTTTCGATCCCCAGGAGCTTGTCGCCGTCTTCGAAGAATTCCGGGGATGGGCCCGGCTGTCGTCGGATTCCGGTGATCCGTACGCCGAAGGGCTTGGCGAGCTTTGCGATCCAGGCACCGATGTTTCCGAATCCGAGAATGGTGAGTCGCGACCCGCGCAGCGGCACGAGTTTCGCGGCGAGCTCTCTCCTGGGCCAGGGGTTCGTCCTGGTGAGCAGGTCCGCTTCCCGCAGGCCACGGCAGTGCGCCAGCAGCATCCCGATGACGGTTTCCGCGATGATCTCTCCATGGAAACTGCAGTAGTCAACCGCTATCCCCTCCGGCGTCTCGACCTGGAAGTAATCCCGGCCCGCCGCCGGCGTTACGATCCACCTGAGCTTCGGCGCCTGCGCGAACCATTCCTGCAGGAAGGTCCAGACCAGAACGATTTCGCTTTCGTTGAGAGAAGCTGTAAATTCGTCACGGTCCCTGCAGATCTTTATGCATACTCCTTCCAGGGCAGCTTCGATGGAATCTGCATGCTCCCTCGACAGATTGAAGCAGGGGATGTCGGGATGGGTTAGCCAGGCGCTGATTTTCATGCGGGACCGGATTGGAAAAGGTATGGTTTTCATGATCTACAGATCATAGCGAAGTACCGGCTGGTTTTGGAGAGATCGCCGAACTGGCTGTTGCATTAGAGTGTCCTGCTCGTTTAAGTTTCGGTTTTCCAGAACACTACGAAATACGATTGGAGATCCACATGCTTGCGCATAACGTCTATTTCGCCTTGAACGATAATTCGCCAGAGGCGGTCGATGGCCTGGTCGCAGCCTGTAAGAAATATCTTTGCGATCATCCCGGGGTTGTCTTTTTTGCGGCGGGCCGGGTGAATCCCGAGCTGGCCCGGGAGGTGAACGACAGGGATTTCGACGTTGCCTTGCAGGTTGTCTTTGACAATAAGGCCAGCCATGACGCCTATCAGGAAGCTCCGGATCATCTCAGCTTTATCGAGGAGCAGAAGGCCAATTGGGGGAATGTAAGGGTGTTCGATTCGGATATGGAGGGTGCGGCCTGAACTCCCGGCGGAATGAGTTTTTTCGGATGGTGGCAGCATTGCTCTAAGTCATTAAAACTCAAACACTTTTGAAAGGTTGAGCAGGGACGGCAGGGCGGTCGATCTGAAGCTGTTTTCAGGGGAGATTTAAGCGCATCCAAAAGGCGTAAACTCTTGCATCCTTGGGCTTCATGAAGTACAAGGGTCGATTCTTCAATAGTTGAGACAGTAGGAGTGACGACCATGAGTCGTGTCTGTCAGATAACAGGAAAAAAGACGGCCTCCGGCCATAAATACGCTCGCAGGGGTGTACCTAAGGCCAAGGGTGGAGTCGGATTGAGAACCACTGGCAAAACCAAACGCCAGTTCAAGGTCAATCTGCAGTGGAAGACCATCTGGGTTCCCGAGCTGGACCGGAAGGTTCGCGTTCGTCTTTCTACCCGGGCATTGCGTACGATTACCAAGAACGGAGCCTACGCTACCCTGGTGAAGGCTGGACTTGTCAAGCCAGCCACAAGGAAGAAACAATCCGTGGCCGGCTAAA
>DODI01000540.1:0-3046 GCA_003509045.1 Planctomycetota bacterium
GCTTTTCGTTATCGTGATCGCGGCGGCTGAGGCCGCCCTGGCCCTGGCCATAGCCCTGAATATTTTTAACTCTATCAACAGTGTGGAACTGGATGATGCGCATTCGCTGAAAGGCTGAACGCGTCCTCGCCTGGCTGAAGTAACCGTATGTTTAGCACTATCCTCGATCCTCAAGACCTGACCAAGGCCGCGCTGGCGATCCTGCTGTGTCCGTTGGCGGGTTTCGTGGTGCAGGTCTTCTTCGGCAAGCGCCTGCCGCGCCAGGGCGACTGGCTGCCGACGGGCTGCATGTTCATCTCCCTGTCGATCGCGACCTGGATGATGACCGTCCTGCTCTCGAGTCCCAATGGGATCGAGCCCCAGACCGTGCAGTATGTCGGGGGCTGGCTTTCCTCCGGAGCTGGAGGAGTTGACAAGGGGCTGTCGCTCAATTTTGGTGTCCTGGTCGACAACCTGACCATCGTCATGCTCTTCGTGGTCACCCTGGTGAGCTTCCTCGTTCACCTCTATTCCTGCGGCTATATGCATGGCGAGGAGCGCTACAATCGCTTCTTCGCCTTCCTCGGGCTCTTCAGCTTCTCCATGCTGGGGCTCTGTATCTCCTCGAACCTGCTCTTCCTGTTTATGTTCTGGGAGCTTGTCGGGCTCTGTTCCTACTTCCTGATCGGCTTTTACTTCGAGAAGAAATCAGCCCAGAACGCGGCGATCAAGGCCTTCATGACCACCCGCCTGGGTGATGTCGGCTTCCTGATAGGAATCATGATCATCGCGGCCTTCACCAACACCCTGGACTTCGAAGGGATCTTCGCCTCGCTGCAGAACGAGACCTGGGACGGAGATGCGAAGTGGTGGCTTACCGCCGCCGGTCTCGGCCTCTTCCTCGGCGCGCTCGGCAAATCGGCGCAATTTCCCTTGCACGTCTGGCTGCCGGACGCCATGGAGGGCCCGACCCCCGTCTCCGCCCTGATCCATGCCGCGACCATGGTCGTCGCCGGCGTCTACCTGGTCGCCCGGATGTTCCCCTTCCTGGCCGGGCCGGGATACTTCACCGGAGATTTCTTTTCAGGCGATGTCCTCTTCTACATCGCGCTGGTGGGGAGCTTCACGGCCTTCTTCGCGGCGACGATCGCCTTCGTACAGACCGACATCAAGAAGGTGCTCGCCTACTCGACGATTTCCCAATTGGGCTATATGTTCCTCGGTCTCGGAGTCGGCAGCGTCAGCGCCGGAATTTTCCACCTCTTCACCCACGCCTTCTTCAAGGCCCTGCTCTTCCTGGGCTCAGGCAGCGTGATCCACGCGGTACACTCCAACGAGATGGAAGATATGGGAGGGCTCAGGAAGAAGATGCCCTGGACCGGCTACACTTTCTTGATCGGTACCCTGGCTATTGCCGGCTTGCCTTTTCTGTCGGGTTTCCACTCCAAGGAGGCGATCCTTGGTAACGCCTACGCGTTCGCCGATCACATGGGGCACGGAGGCCATGGCAGCTGGCTGCACTACCTTCCCTTCGCCTTTGGGATCCTGACTGCCGGCATGACGGCCTTCTACATGTTCCGGCTCTACTTCAAGACCTTCGAGGGTAAGCCGAAGAACCAGGAAGCCTATGACCATGCCCACGAGTCACCGTGGACCATGACCGTGCCGCTGTGCATTCTCGCCGTTCTCTCCTTCGGTTCAGCCGGGGTTTGGGGTGAAACGGCCTACTGGTTTGAACACCGCGTGCATTCGGAATACCTCGTGCCGATCGCGGCTGGTGCAGACAGGGTGATGGACCATGTCAGTCATACCGTTCACGATATCCACTGGACTCTCAGTGGAGTGTCGTTTGGTCTGTTCGTTGCAGCGCTGGCCCTCGCCTACTGCTTCTTCATTCCTCGCGGACCGCTCTTCGGACGCGAGAAGGGAGTCGCCCGGGCGCTGTCGCCTCTCTACGTGAGCCTGCAGAATCTATGGTATCTCGACCGCTTCTTCACCTGGCTTGTTCTGCACGTTCTGCATACATGCCAGGTGATCTGCGGTCATTTTGATCGTGTCTTCGTTGACGGATTTGTTAATTTCTGGGGAAGCGTTTGTCGTTTCTTTACCGGCGCCGCCGGCGTGCTCGATTATTGGGGCGTCGATGGTCTGGTGCGTGGAATCGGCAACTCGACCCTGGCTGGGGGGCGCCGCCTTCGGCGTCTCCAGACTGGTTTTTTGCAGGAGTACGTTTACGCCTCGCTCTATCTTTCGGGCGGGCTTCTTCTCCTGGTCCTTGTGTTTTATGTCCTTGTGAAATGAACCTCTCCTCCCACAGGTAGCAGAGTACGATGTTAACTTGGTGTATTTTTCTTCCGCTGATTACAGCGGCCATACTGATCCTGATCCCCTCGGGCTGGAAGGGGCTTATCAAATCGGTCTCCGTGATCGGGGCGCTGTTGACCTTTATCGTATCGGTCAACCTGGCTATCGGTTACCGCAATGATGCTGGTGACATCATCGAGGGTACCGATGCCTCTACGGTACTGAAGGACGCCCAGGAGACGATCCTGGGCGGGGCTGATTGGAAGAAGGGGGTAAACCCCACGGACGCTGAGTTCAGGAAGGCCGCGTATCCCCCGGCGACCGAGGTCCCGACGGATTACAAGAGCTTTAACCCTGAGCAGTACGCCGCGGCGAAGAAGGCTGTCAGGGCGCTTGCCTCCAGCGAAGCCGCCGCAGGCGAGGCGGAGAAAGCCTGGAAGAGAGCGCTCGAGCTCGAGTACGCCCTCCATGCGCCGACGACAAAACACCTGCGCTATACAGAGCTGGCCCCCTGGATCTCGCTCTTCAACGTCAACTACTTCCTGGCTGTCGATGGACTCAGCCTGCCGCTCGTCTGGCTCACGGCGCTCCTGTCGCTTCTTTGCCTGGTTTATTCCTGGAATACCGAGAAGGGGACCAAGGGATACTATATTCTATTCCTCCTGCTTGAGACCGGTCTGCTGGGGGTCTTCTGCGCTCTCGACTTCTTCCTTTTCTATGTTTTCTGGGAGATCGTGCTGCTGCCGATGTATTTCCTGATCGG
>DODI01000266.1:0-2862 GCA_003509045.1 Planctomycetota bacterium
TAGGCCTGGGTAAACCGCACCCCGGTCTTCGCCAGCTTGTCGATGCTCGGTGTCCGGAGGTCCTGCGAGCCGAAACACCTGGCATCCAGAGTGCCCTGGTCGTCGGTGAAGAGAATCACCACGTTGGGACGGCGGACCTTCTTCCCGTCTGTGGCGGGGGTTCCGGTCGCATTGGTTGATGCCAGCCCAAGACAGGCGGCCAGGTAGAGCCATTTCATCAGGAGTCTTCGAGGCTGGCGATGTAGGCGAGGCAGAGTTCGATCGTTGCCTCGATGCCCTTGACGTGGGTCCTCTCAACTCCATGGGAGGCGGCAACGCCCGGACCGATGAGGCCGACCCGGAAGTCGTTTCCCGCCCTCAGGGCGGCGGATCCATCGGAGCCGTAGTAGGGGTAGACGTCGACGGAGTGGGGGATGGAGCTCCTGTCCGCCAGGTCGACGAGCTTCTTTCGCATGGCGTAGTCGTAGGGACCGCTGGTGTCCTTGGCGCAGATCGAGCAGCGCACCTCGCTTCCCTCGCAGGGGTCCCCGAGCACTCCCATGTCGATGACGAGCAGCTCCTCGATGGTGTCGGAGTAGCCACAGGTCCCGCCGTGTCCAACCTCCTCGTAGTTTGAGAAGAAGAGCTCTACCGGGAGCCCCTTGTCCGTAGGCGGCAGCCGCCGCGCGATTTCGAAGAGGACGAAGCAGCCGGCCTTGTTGTCCATGAAGCGGCCTTTCACGTAGCCGGATGGCAGCTCCTGGTAGCGCGGATCGAAGCAGACGATGTCGCCGGGGCGGATCCCCAGCTTCCTGGTGTCGGCTTCCGTATAGACCTCCTCGTCGAGGCGAATGTGCATATTCGAGACATCGCGCCGGGTCTTGTTCAGCTCCCGGTTGGCGTGCGATGAGGGGTTGTCGAGCAGGAAGGTGCCGGTGATGATTTTTTCCGCCATGGTGTAGACCTTCACGTACTCACCCTCCGCCATGTTCAGCGACAGTCCGCCGATGGAGGATATGGCGAGGCTTCCGTTGGAGTTGATGCCGCTGACCATTGCTCCCAGGGTGTCGGTGTGCGCGGCGATCGCGAGCTTCGGAGCCGGTCCAAGCGAGCAGCGTACGGCGCCCTTATTGCTCAGCTCCGGCGAGTAGCCGTAGCCCTCGAGAACCTCGGCCGCGTATTTACAGGCCTGCTCGGTAAAGCCGGTGGGGGAGTCAATCTCTACAAGTTTTTTCAGGGTCTCGAGTGAGCTCATCGCGCCGACATCCTCTCTTGTTTGCCATGTTCTCCCCCCGCAGGGGCCAAGCGAAGGATAGAAGGCTCCTCGGGTCCTGTCAATACGGGCATTTCATTCACGGGCGCCGGAGGGAACCCGCAACAAAAAAAAGCGGCGACCGGTGAGGTCGCCGCTCTTTCTCTTCGGTCTCTTTTCCAAGAGCTTATGGACGCTGGTGGGCGTCCGCGTAACTTTCCTTGATCTTCTCCTTGGCGACCTGGGCGTAGATCTGGGTCGTCGAGAGGTGCTTGTGTCCCAGGAGTTCCTGGACCATTCTCAGGTTGGCGCCGCGGTCAAGAAGATGGGTCGCGAAGCTGTGACGCAGCGTATGCGGCGAGGTCTTCTTGTTGAGCCCGGTGACCTTGATGTACTTGTCGAGAATCTTCCGAATGCTCCGGCTGGAGAGCCGCTTGCCGAAGCGATTCAGGAAGAGAGCGTCAGGATCGTTCTCGTCAGGCGTGTGGGTCTGTTCACGGGAGTGGACATACCGCTTGATCGCCTGGAGGGCGAAGCTTCCAACCGGCACGACCCGCTCCTTGGAGCCCTTGCCGCGCGCCTTGATCACCTCGGCGCTGAAGTCGAGGGAGGCCAAGTTGAGAGCGGTCAGCTCGCTGACCCGCAGGCCTGTCGAGTAGAGGGTCTCGAGGATCGCCCTGTCGCGGGCAGGCTGGAAGGCGGTGCCCTGGGGAGCGCTCAGGAGCTTTTCTACCTCGTCGACGCTGAGGGAGAGGGGGAGCTTCTTTTCGACCTTCGGAGTCTCGATCGTGGTCAGCGGGTTGGTCGTGATGTGCCTTTTGCGCATCAGGAACTTGTAGAAGCTGCGTATGGTCGCCAGCTTTCGAACGATCGTCGTGGGCTTGTAGTTGCGCTCTTTCAACTCGGCCAGGAATTCACGCACGTGCATGGTGGTGATGCTGGCGGGATGAGGAATCTCAGGCGTCTCCTTGCAGAAGAAGCGCATGAACTGGTGGAGATCCTTTTCGTAGGCGCGGATCGTCTCAGGAGACATGTTTCGCTCGTAGCGGAGGTACTTCACGAATTCCTGTTCGTAATCAATGTCGGCTCCGCCCGGGGCGGTGCCGCCGGCTTCGGCAGGCTCCGTAGCGGGAGGGGCGTCTGTCTCGGCGGCGAGATTGTCGTCACTGGCGGGAGCGGCCGGTGGCACCACGGCGGGCTGCATCGCTGGCGGCGGTGTCGCGGCTGGCATATCCATCGGCATGGGGCCAGTTTCTCCCTGGGACTGTTCCGGCCTTGGGTCCGGCTCAGGCTGAGTCGGCTGATAGGTTTGAGTGTGGTCTTCCATTTTCCTTTGTTCCTTCTCCCGGTCTTTGGTGACCGATAAAAGCTCCTTAGCTGTGATTCTTCGCGGCCAGGTTCAAATCGACCTGAGCCGTTCTGGAATCATCCCTTCCATGATTTCGTATGCCTCCCCGCGCGTCAGTCCCGAGTCCTTTTCCCCCGATTGCTCCATGAGCGCGCGGAAGATCTCGAACGGATCCTCGTTGTTGGAGAGGAAGCAGTACTCCTGCCCCTCCTTGATTACGAAGGTCGTTTTGGAGACGCTCTCAGACATTTCCCTGAACAGTTCCTTCCTGGTTATTCTGTTC
>DODI01000171.1:0-2759 GCA_003509045.1 Planctomycetota bacterium
GGCAGACATCCTTCGATTCCTTCGCGACCCCGGGGTAATGTTGCGCGACCTGGAAGCCGCCGGCGGTATCGATCCCCTTGGTTTCTCCGCCGTTTTGATGGTCGGGTTTCGGGTCCCAGGTGTCGAGCTGGCTGGGGCCTCCGCCGAGCCAGACGAGGATGCAGCTCTTGGCCTTGCCCTTTTGCCAGGGCTGTACGCCTCCGACAACCGTTTTGCCGCGGCTGTTGTCCTGGGCCTGGAGCGGGGTGGCTGAGCTTCCAGAGGCCCAGCCAAGGACCATCGAGCAGCCGAGGCCGCCGACTCCAACCCTGAGGAAGTCACGGCGGTCCTGGGAAGGGCTGCTGTTCTGCGTGGTCGTCTTCGCATCAATTGGTTTCATTTTCTTTCCTTTCATGCCGCGCGAAATTCGCGAGGCGTAGCGGTTTTTTCATTTAGCTTGAATGCAGGAACTCCGCGGAGTTCAGCAGCGCCCAGTGAATATCAGCAAGCGCCGACTGCCGCTGGGAGTCGTCCCTTGCTGCCTGCGCGTGGCGGGCGAAGGCGCTTCGCTCGGCGGCCGAAGGCAGACGGCCCAGGCTCACCAGGAAGAGCTGGTCGACATGCCTGTTCGGCGCGATGCCGTGCAGGACCACATCCAGGTTTCCAGGATACTTTTTCTGATAGCTGGCGTGATAGGGTCTCGAGGCCGGCGCCTTGCTCGAGGTGAACTCGCCGTTAAAGAGGAGCAGCACCTGCAGCACAGTCCCCTGGAACTCCGTTCGCTTTTCTGTCTCGTCGACTCCGAAGCGCCTGACGAATTCGCGCTCAGCCTTCTGGACGTAGCTCTTCACCTGGCGGGCGTTGTTCTCCGGGTGGGGGTCTTCCATGCCGGTAGCCCTGAGGACCGAGCGCACCAGCACCTCGGGTTCGAGGGGACGAATGGGGATGGTGGTGAAGAGGTCGTGTTCTTCTCCCGGCACGATTCCTCCGGGAACTCCCTGAACAGCCTGCTGGCGGTAGGCCCTGGTGAGGACGATAATCTTCTGCAGCCGCCTGAGGTCGTAGCCGCTGGCCACGAAGTCCCGGGTCAGGTACTCGAGCACCCTGGGCAGGATGATCTTGGAGTCTTCCGAGAAGTCGTCGATCGGGTTGACGAAGCCTTTGCCGAGGAAGCGTGCCCAGACCCGGTTGACCAGGCTGCGCGCAAAGTACTTGTTCTTGTCCGTGGTCAGCCATTTGACCAGGTTCTTGCGCCGGCTGGAGGCCCCGTAGTTGGTAACCTTCGAGCCCTTGCGGGCCATCATCATCTTCGATTCCATCTTCTTCCGGTCGAGCTTGCTGCCCTTGGTCTTCGACTTGGGCAGGGGATCGAGTGGGCTGTAGTTTTCCGGCCTGTCGTAGCGTACGCCGAAGTACATCGGCTGGATCTCCATGGCGCGATGTCCTTTTTTCATCGGCGGCATGGTCACCTCTCCACTGGCCCGGGAGCGGATCCCGTATCTGCGGGAATCGCCGCCGGCGCGGTCGTAGTCGCGGTAGCGCTGGGTGCGGGCAAAGAAGGCGGCAAAGCCGAAGAACTCCTCGCGTTTGACGTCAGCATAGGGGTGGTCATGGCATTGGGCGCATTCGATCCGAGTGCCGAGGAAGACTCGGGCGACCTTGCCGGCCATGTCTTCTGGCTTGGCCTCGTAGCGCAGGTAGAAGTTAACCGCAGGGTCGTTGCTGGGAAGACCCGCGCTCAGGAGGATCTCACGTGAGAGCTCGTTGTAGGGTTTGTTGGCCAGGAAGCTTTTCCGCAGCCAGGTGCGGAAGCTGCCGCGGTCGAGCCCGTCGGTGTTCCCTTTTCTTCCGATCAGGGTGTGCTCCCAGACCTCTGCCTCGAACTCGGCATGATCGGGAGTCTGGAGAAACCAGCCTGACCATTTGCTGACCTTGTTTCGCGAGCGGTCGTTGAGAAACTGGTCAATCTCATCCGGGTAGGGAATGACGCCTCGCAGATCGATCGACAGGCGCCTGAAAAAAGCTTCTTCCGAAGCCATCGGCGCCGCGTTGGTGAAGGCTTCACTCCAGATCTCGCGGAGCAGCAGGTTGACGTCCGCCGCGGCTTTTTCAGGTTCAGTCAGCTTGGGAGCGGCCTGGGTAGCAGTGCCCAGAAGGATACCGGAAAAAACGACCAGAATTCCGACAAGTCTGTTCTGTGAGGATCTCATCATGGCTCTTTCAGTAGATCTAAGTGTATTCAAGCTTTGCACTGCCCTCTAAGTTACCTATTATAGTTTGTTGAATTAGCTAACATCCAAATCTTTTCAGGGCTTCCTCTTAGCCCAGTGGCTCATCTGTCTGCATTTCCGCCTGAAAAGCGGTTTTAATGGTGGTGACATGAGTTTTCGTTCAAATTACCTGAAACTGCTTAATTGCCTGTCTCTCTTCGTTCTGGTGCAGGTTTCCTGGGCGCTTCCCGCCTTTGCGCAGGCTCCAACCCGCCAGCTCGCGGTCCCGTCCGGCGCCACCATCAGCCCGAAGACCGGTGGAACCGGGAAAGAGTCGAAATATCTCGAGTGGGCTCCAAAAATCAACGCCGCCGTCAGCGAATTCAAGCGCGGCCGCAGGAGCGCTCCAGCCAAGGTTTTCGCGGAGTTCTGGCGTACCGACAAGAAGAACCCGATTCCCCGGAAGTTTCTCTCGGAGATCCTCATCGGCCAGGGAAAGCTCGAGCAGGCCCGCATGGTTCTGGGGTCGACGCTTCGTTTGAAGAGAGCCGAAGAGATCGAGCCGGTTCC
>DODI01000171.1:3058-3333 GCA_003509045.1 Planctomycetota bacterium
AAGAGAGCCGAAGAGATCGATCCGGTTCCGCTGACGGACTGGCATATCCTGGCCCCGTTAAAATACGAGGGCAAGAAGAGCTTTGACGCCGAGCTGAAACCGGAAAAAGAAAAGTTCAACTCTGCCGCCAAGTACACCGGAGATGGAAGGGTCTGCCGCTGGAAGAAAGCGAAGGGACCGCGTGTTGATTTTCGCGCGGTACTCGAGATCGAGGGAGCGGGCATCGGCTATGGCTATTGCCAGTTCGTCGCCCGCAAGGCGGGCTGGGTGCGTTT
>DODI01000462.1:0-2707 GCA_003509045.1 Planctomycetota bacterium
GGCCCTGGCGCTGACCCCGGCGGAGGTGACCAGGACTGGCCCGGCTCCCTGGCTCACCACGACCCACTCGGCGCCGCGCTCGTTCAGCTCTCTCATCCCAGCCAGAACGGCGGCCTCATCGGCAAGCTCTCGGCCCAGGGTCCACTCGAGCTCCTGCCGGTTTGGCTTGACCAGGAAGACCCCTGCCGAAACGGCCTGGAGCAACTCCGGCCCGCGGATATCGAGTACCGCCCTGGCCGGAGCCGCGGCAAGAATCTCAGCGAAGATGTCCGCCGGGGCTCCAGGAGGAATGGACCCCATGGCCAGGATCAGGTCCGCCTCCCCAACTCCCTCGGTGCAGGCCTGGCGGAAACAGGCCAGCTCAGAGGAAGAGAGCGCGCCTGCATTCTCAACCAGCTCCGTTGCGGAGCCTGTCGCTGAATCGATAATCGTCGTGCACACCCTTGTCGGCGCAGCGCAGTCAACCCACGAGGTCTCGACCTCCCACCCCTCGAATTCACGCTGAACATCCGCTCCTCGCGCTCCCCCGAGTACCGAGACAACCCTCCCCTTTCCACCGAGATGCGAGATGGCGATCGCGGCGTTGAGGACCTTTCCCGAAGCGCACCAGTAGACCTCCGAGACTCGGTTGACCTCCCCCGGGGACAGGCCATCGGCAACCAGGATGTGCTGCCATGCAGGAGAGAGTCCACAGGTGAGTATCAAGAGCCCTCCTCCGCTATATTGCCCGGACTCGCCGCGGGTGGAGCGGCTGCCTGCTCAGAGCTTGACCAGGATCCGGCCATCATCCTCAACCCTGACCTCATAGGTTCCAACCCTGACCCCGGGATTGTCCTGGCAAACACCACTCTCAAGATCAAACTGCCACTGGTGAAGAGGGCAGGTCACTGTCTTCCCCTGGAGCTGGCCTCGAACCAATGGGCCGCTGCGGTGGGGGCAAAGTCCATCGATGACGAAGACCTCTCCATCGGCCTCAAAAACGGCAAGGCTCCTGTCCGCGACATTGACCTCGAGACGCTCAGCCTCGCCAAGCTCCTCGCGGGTACCTACCTCGACCCACTCGTCCTCCGCGCTCGCGGCCTGCCCCTCTGCCGCCGTCGAGTCGCCTCCCTCGCCAGGCGCCTCGAAGCCGGGAAGCTTCATGTCGAGAATCACGTCGAGCGCATCAACCACCTTCGTGAGTCCGGCACAGGGATATGCGCAGAGCACAGCATCGATGATCTCATCAGGCGAGGCGCCCTCAGCCAGCGCCCGGCGAACATATTGCTGCAGGCCGCGGGGTGAGAGATTAATGACCTTCGTGACGATCGAGATCAGAAAACGGGTCCTGGGCTCGAGATGCTGGCCCGATTCCCTGAAAAACCTGAGCAGGTGGCTGACCGCCTGAGGACGAACCTGCTGCAGGTAGGCAAGCCCCCTTGATTTTCCCTTGGCTTTTCCCATATACGAAGCCTCCCTCCATCCGGAGCAGTTTAGCTCCCTGGAGGCGACAGGGCAACGCGACAATTCAGAAGAGAGGCGCCTCTCGACGCTCACAGAAGAAAACCGGATTCTCTACTTAATTGCCGAGGGTGATACTGGTGGTGGGCTCGAGAACCTTCTCCAGAAGAACCTTGAGCAGCGAAGACGAGCTGCTGTCCCAGGCCCGGACACTCTGCATGTCATCAGGCTGCTCGACGCCGGTATACTTGATATAGGTGATGTCGGCAAGATCCACTCCGGTCTGGGAGGTGAAGGCCGCGCGCTTGGCTATGATCACTACCGTTCCGGTTTCGTAGTTGATCGAGATCAGCTCATCGCGTCCACGATCGAACATCAGCCTGTTCTTGAGGATATCCTCCTCGGCCTTGAGCAGGATAGGCTCCTCGTTATTGATCAGGACTCCGCCTGCAGGCGACCCGCTCGAATCCCTGCGATTCGAGGTCATGTCGATAGAGTTGATCACCTGCCGCGCGTTATCCTCGTTCGCCGGGAGTGTGTAATCGTAGGCGAGGATCGTATTCGAACGCTCCTCAAGCAGGACAAGCTCCTGGCGTACAGGGTGCGGCCAGGCCTCGGTAAACTCGAGAGCGCTTCCACGTGACCCGAGCTCGTCCTCAATCACAGAGGTTTCAACGGCGATCTCGACAACACCCTGGCCGGGGAATTTTCCGGGAACATTCAGCACGTCCAGCTCGCTGAGGGGCTTAAGCCTGAGAAACTGGGAGCTCTCGGAATCAAACACCAGGGCGCTTCCATCAGTGTTGACTCTGATAGGCTGGAAGTTCCCGATGTCTACATCCACCTCCTGGGTGAGGAGCTTGATCTCATCAAGCGTCATGAAAGGCTGATCTTCGGCAGGCCCGAAGCGTCGGAACTGGCCGTTGAGCATCCAGACATTCTCGGTGCCTCCGCCGGGTGCCAGGTTGGTCCTGACAGGCCGCACACCGGCCTCAAGCTCGAGCACATGGACCTCGCGAAGAACCTCGCGGGCAAAGAAGACAAGCAGGCGATGCTTGTTCGAGCCGGGACTCGGATCCGGTCCAAGGTCGAAAATTCGAGTAATGCGAGGCTGAGTCGCCAGGCCAAGCTGCGACTGCATCTCAGGCCCGCTGATGATCACGCTCATGACCAGGCCATTGCCGCGGCCGAAGTTTGAATCATCCGGGTCATTGGGATTAGCGACATTGCGATAGCCAACATCGCGGGCTCGCATGCCGACAAGACT
>DODI01000578.1:0-5582 GCA_003509045.1 Planctomycetota bacterium
TCCGGCGCACCGGTCTCGTGGCGAACAGGGGACAGCAAGTATGTCTTCAAGCTCGAGAGGGGCGACTACCTGGTGACTCTCGACCTGGTGGAGACCGAGGTCGCCGCCGCGGGTCTTCGAGTCTTCGATGTCGAGGCGGAGGGGAAGGTCGCGGTCGAGGGCCTGGATATTTTTGATGAGGCCGGGGATTTCAACCTTCTCCAGAGGGTCTTTCGAGTCGGTGTTTTTGATGGTTGGCTTGACCTGCGCTTCGCGGGGATCACCGGGGACCGGGGACCGCGGGTTTCAAAGATCAGGGTTGAGCCCGCTCCTGCGAGAGCTGCAGCGGAGCTTTCTCTGGTAAAGCCGGTTCTCTCGGGCAGCTCGGGGCTCTTTCACAGCACCCTCGCCTGGCAGCCGCTGGGCGGCAGGGCTTGGGGCACAGCTCCCCTTGCCGGTTTCAATGTCTATCGGTCCGAAGTTGCGGCTGGTCCCTTCGCGCCATTGAATGACCGACTCCTGAGAACTCCCTATCTTATTGACCGTGCCCTCGTACCGGGTGAGACCTATTACTACCGGGTAGAGAGCCAGGATATCAGTGGGACCAGGGGGCCTCTTTCCGAGCCCCTCGCTCTCACGGCGGCCGTTTACCGCGAGGGCGATCCGAAGATCTATGATTTTCGTATCAGCCAGGAAAATTTACGTCACATGGCGACTCCCGAGGGCTCCGCGGGACGGGTTTCCGCTGAGCTTCTGTATATGAAGGGGCGCTTCCCGGTCGAGCTGGGGTTTGACGTTCGACCGGGCAGGTGGCTGGCGCATAAGAGCCTGGTGGTGGATATGGCCCGCGACAGCTTCAGGGTCTTTCGCAAGCGGGATGTTCTATTGCTCAGCGCCGAGGAGCCTGATTTTACCCGGATGCGTCAATGTCTCACCTCCCTGGCCGCTGAATCGGTCGGGCTTGCGGCTGGGCTTACGGAACCTGTGATCGTATTGATCAACGGCAGGTTTTTCGGTCTGCGCTACGACATCGAAAGGATTGACAGTAAATTTCGAAAGCGCACCCTGCTTGACAAGACAGGTCCGTTGAGCCGTCTTAATGGTGATGACCATTGGCGTTCAAGCTGGGATTTGCGAGCGGACCGGATCGGTAAGAGCGGCGATCTCCTGTCGGTAAATGCACTCGTCAGGCAGGTCAACAGGCTCCACCCGGGAGAGATGGAGAGTTTTTTCAGGAGCCGCTTTTATCTGCAGAGATTCATAGACCGGCTGGCATTCTCGGCGATCCGGGGAGAGCTTGATCCCGATCCGAAGGATTTTTTCCTGCTGAAAGATTCGCGCAATGGAAAGTGGGAGCTCTTCAGAGAGGGCTACCGCAACGGCGACTGGGGGATTCGTGATCTGGAAAAAGAGCTTCGGGATCTTACTCCCGGCGAGCTTGAGCGGGCACTCTTCCCTCTCTCCCAGCGGCCCGGGGCTCGGAAGCGCGCCGCGTGGCTGGTACTCTTTACCCGTTTCTTCAAGGTGCCGTCTTTGCGAGAGCTCTATCTCCAGCGTGTGGAGTCGATGTTGCGGGAGGAGTTGTCCCCCGCTCGATTCGATGCATTGGTCGACAAGGCCGCAGCCAGGGTGGCTGCCTCGCTCGAGGATTGGCGGGCGATCTGGCCCTATGATGAGGCCGCCACGCTGGAGCGCTCGGTTCGGCAGCTCAAGTCCGGGCATCGCAGGAGAGCCAAAGCTCTTGGCGCGATGGTCAGGCGGGTCAGGCAAGTCGCAGAGGAGCCCGTTTTCTTTTCGAGTTGGTCGCTCAATCCATCTGCGGGCGCTCCCTGGATTGAGCTGAGCAACCGCTCGAGCCTGCCGGTAGAGCTCGCGGGCTACAGGTTCTCTGAGGGCTTCTCCCTGAGCCCCGGTCTCCTTGGGAAGCAGAAGGAGATGGCCCCTGGCGGAAGTCTCCGGCTCGAGCTATCCAAAATGGCTGCAGGAAAGAGCCGTACGGCAGGAGGGTCGATGGTGCTCTGGAGACGTGTTCCGGACCGGGGGTTGCTGGTCGCGGATTTCGTTTTCAATGGGTACCAGGGTCGTGACATCCTGCAGAAAAAAGAGCCTGAGGCCGCTGGCGGCTGGGTCTTCGTGTCCGGGGGGGAGAGCCAGGGTGAGTGTCCGAGCCCCTATTTTTCCCACGCGGTTATCCGCCAGAACAACAAGGACCTGCTGATCACCTTCAGGTTTCAGAACCAGGCTGCATCGTCCAAGGGAAAACGCCCGGAACTCGAGTTGATGTACCGACCAGTGACCGAAGAGGACTATCGCTCCGTCGCGATGTCCTGGGATCCGGAGATGCATCGTTACCTGCTGACTCTGGAGAACAAGGAGGATCGCCCGCGGACCGAGTATTATTTTCGGGCAAGCTCGGAGAATGGCCTGGAGCGTTCCTACCCTCTTGGAGCACCGGACCTGACGTTGGCGCTGCCGGTCCTCCCGAAGCTGTTTATCAACGAGATCTGTCCACGGCCCGGAGGCGCGGCGGATGGCCCGGGCGAGTTCATAGAGATAGTTAACGAATCTGACAGCGACCTCTCTCTCAAAGGACTCTATCTCTCCGATGAGAGACGAAGGAAGGCGAAGTGGCTGATCAGGGACGATATCGTTATCAAGCCCGGCGGCTACGAGGTCTTCTATTGCGATGGCCTGAACCGCGATCGGCATACGAGCTTCAAGCTGTCGAATTCCGGTGAATTCGTCGGCCTCTATACCGCGCCCCAGGAGGGGAGTCTGCTTGTTCATGGGTGTGCGTTCAGGGGGGTTCCGCTGGGGAGCTCCTGGGGAAGAAAGCAGGACGGAAGCCGATCTTTCAGGACCTGGAAAGATCCATCCCCCGGCAAGCGGAACCTTCCGAAGATACCTGAGGGCTTTCTTGAGAAGCTGCGGGCGAAGGAACGGGAGAGCCGTGGGGGCAAGAAAGAGGAGTAGCGGCCCGTGTTGAGTTGTAAGCCCTAGATCTCCTCATCTTCAAAGAGCCGGCCGAGCTTTTTCATGAAGGCGGGAAAGCCGGGATCTTTTCTCATCTTCAGCAGATCACCATCTTTGCTGATATTGCCGTAGTGCTCGGGGTTCCCCTGGACAGCCTTCAGCAGGTATTTCCTGGCGCGCTCAAGGGACCCATTCAGGGAATTGGAGCAGGCGGCATTGTAATAGTGGAGGTTGAGCTGTTCCTTCCGTGCATCCAGGAGCTCCTTCGGGATGCCGGCCTGGCTCTCGGCTTTGAATATTCTTTCGGAAAGCTCGATGATCTTCTCGTAGGCCTCGACGGCTTTTTCGTAGTCGCGGATCCGGTAGTAGATATTGGAGAGCTGGACATTGGCGCTCAGCCTGACCAGGCTCCGCTGGTGATGGGCAAATTGCTCGTACCTGCCCAGCTCTTTTTCGACTGACTGGGTGTCGCCGAATATCGCGAGGATGATGCCCAGCTCTTCGCGAAGCCGGGAGTCCAGGAGCAGGTCCCAATAGAGCTGGCGAAGCCGGGGAAGGATGCTCTTGTTGCTGATGTCCGCCAGCGCCCGACAGCTCGTGAGACGGATCGTCAGGGGGCTTGATTCGTCGTTGAGGAGGTAGAAGAGCGCCTCGATGTTTTCGGCCCTGTTCTTCCCGAGTTCATGATACTGGCCATCAAAGGAGAGCTGTGACGCGAGGCCTTTTCTGAGAGCGGTTGAGACCTGCCCGGCAACAATGCTGTTGCGGGCCTGTTCAAGGAACTTTGTGACAGGCGATGGGCCCGACCTGATTTTTTCCCTGATCGTATCAAGGGCTCCCGGTCCGAGCTCCGCAAGCTCCCGGGTCAGGCGGACGGTATCGCCTCCTTTCTCCAGCTTCGCGATAATCGCGGCAGGCTCTTTTTCAGCCGCCCAGGCCGGCGCCGAGAAGGCGAGAAGAAGGAGCGCTCGAGGTAGGAGTGGATATTTCATGAGCAGGATCTTATTTTCGATCGGGGAGGGCCTTCCCTGCGAGGCAGGCTGGAGATCTACCCGGAGAATATACCGAGGAGGCGGAGGGGTGGATATAGAAAAGATGTTCGAGGAACAGCCCTCTTGCATTCTTGCCAGCGGGGGCCTGTCTGTAGAGAATGATCTCTCCCGGCGATCGTCCCGAGAGCCGGAGCGGCATTTTATTTCAAGCGCTTGAAGGGATCAGCATGGCAGAGAAGATCATCGGGGTGGGCATCATTGGATCGGGTCTTGTGGCCGACATCCATGCAGCGAGCTTCGCGCAGGTCCAGGGGGCGCGGCTTGCGGCGGTGGCCTCATCGCGGCTGGAAAACGCTGCGGCCTTTTATGGAGGCCCCTGGCCGGCCAGTGATTTCCGGTTGATTGGATCAGAAGATGACAGGTGAAAAAGAAAACAAGCTGGCTGCCGGGGACATCCTGTCCACCGCCCAGGAGGATTATATCGAGACCATCTTCAATCTTTCCGGGGAGCTGGATAAGGTGAGGGTTACCGATATAGCCGAGCGGCTCGGGGTGAGGATGCCGGCGGTAACCAGGGCGGTGCAGGGACTTGAGAAGCTTCGCATGATCGAGCGGGATGATGGTCGAGGTATCTGCCTGACGCCTCTGGCTCGGAAACTTGCCGGCGCCCTGGTGCATCGCCACAGCGACCTGGTCACGTTTCTTACAGAGGTCCTGGGCGTGGACGAGAGGATCGCCGAGACGGACACCTGCCAGATGGAGCACGGCATCTCGTCTGAGACAGCCCAGAGCCTGCACGAGTTCCTGAAGGAATATGCCCGGCTGGATGAAAAGACACGGGAGCAGCTGCGCTCGAGCAGGACAGAGTCCGAGTTCAGGTTTCTTCCCGATGGGAAGGGCTCGGGCTGGCGAGCCTGAATCGGCTGGCCGGCTCTCTCAGCCGCCCAGCAGGGCCTTCGCCTGGGCGGCGATGTTCTCAGCGGTAAAGCCGAAGTTTTCAGAGAGCTCCTTGATCGGAGCCGAAGCTCCAAAGCGGTTCATGCCGATGACGACTCCGTCCAGGCCCGTATACCGCTCCCAGCCGAAGGGACAGCCGGCCTCAACGGCCACTCGCGCGGTAACCGCCCGGGGAAGAACCGATTCCCGGTAGTCCTTGTCCTGTTCCTCGAAAACTTCCCAGCAGGGCATGCTGACCACCCGCGCCGCGACTCCCCGCTCCTTGAGCAGCCCAGCCGCCTCGCGGGCGGTGGCTACCTCCGAGCCGGAGGCGAGGAGAATTACAGCGGGCCCATCGTCTCCCTCTTCCCGGTCGAGAACGTAGGCGCCTCGCTCAGAGCCCTGGCCGAGCCTGGTGTCGTCGTAGATGGGCAGCCCCTGTCTCGACAGGAGGAGGGCGCTCGGTCCGGAGCCGTGTTCCAGCGAGAGGGCCCAGGCCATCGCGGTCTCGTTAGCATCAGCCGGGCGGAAGACCCGGAGGTTGGGTATCGCGCGCAGGGCGGCAAGATGTTCGATCGGCTGGTGGGTGGGGCCATCCTCGCCGAGGAAGATGCTGTCATGGGTCCAGATGTAGATCACAGGCTGCTTCATCAGGGCGGCCAGCCTGACGCTGGGCCTCATGTAGTCGCTGAAGACCAGGAA
>DODI01000572.1:0-3060 GCA_003509045.1 Planctomycetota bacterium
TCGGAGAACGGTATGTTTACCGTTGGTTTCAGCGGATTCAATGGCGGCAAGCTCAAGGGGATGGTTGACCTGAGCGTTCACAGTCCGGTTCTCGATATGGAGATCGCTGAGAACACCCACATGGTTGTCGTGCATCTCGTGGTCAGCGGTTTGCGTGCGAGGATCAACGAGGCAGCCTGAAGCGTTCAGGTGGTTTTCTAATTCGGGGGCGCGGTTTTAATGGCAGGAAAGAACGGGACTCACGAACGTCCAGGCGGCGACTCCCTGCGCCTCTACGATGCGAATCTCAACCGTGCATCCGAAGGCCTGCGGGTAGCCGAGGACGTTTTCCGTTTTCATCTCGACCTGCCCGGTCTTGCGGCGGAGCTCAAGGAATTGCGCCACCAGTTGCTCTCGGTCCCTTTCGGCGCAGGGCTCTCGAGAGAGGACCTTCTGCGGGCGAGGGACATCGAGGGAGATGTCGGGCGCGACAGCGCGACTCCGGAATCTTCCCGCGAGCCGGTCGATCTTACCGAGACGGCCTACAGGAACCTGCGCCGAGGCGCCGAGGCGATCCGTGTTCTCGAGGAGGTTAGCCGCAGCCAGGGTGGGGCCTCCGGAGCCCTGCAGGAGCTCCGCTACCGGGTTTATTCAATCGAAAAGGCCATGCTGAGCCTTGTTGATGTGGCGGCGCGCCGTGGCGAGCTGCTCGAGGGCGCCCGTGTTTGCCTGTTGGCAACCGCTGAGGCCTGTCCGGGGGGCGAGCTTGCCGCCGTGGTACGGAGCTGCATTGATGCCGGGGCCGGGATGATCCAATTGCGCGAGAAGAACCTCGATGACAGTGAGCTCCTGGAGCGCGCAAGGGCCTTGCGCGAGGTCTGCTCGGCGGGGGGGGCGCTCTTTGTGGTGAATGACCGGCCTGACATCGCCCTGCTGAGTCACGCCGATGGCGTTCATCTCGGGCAGGAGGACCTCTCTCTTTCCCAGGCCCGGCGTATTGTCGGTGACAATGTACTCATAGGCCGCTCAACTCACTCTCTCGAGCAGGCCAGGGAGGCTGCGCGTGAAGGGGCCGACTATATCGGTGCCGGGCCGGTATTCGAGACCTCGACAAAGGATGCGGGGCCTCTGCTTGGCGTGGACGGCCTGAGCGGTATTCTTGAAGGCGTGAGCCTGCCTGTCTTCGCGATTGGCGGGCTGACAGGTTCGAATGTTCCCCTGGTGCGCGCGGCCGGAGGCGAGCGGATTGCGGTCTGCTCAGCCGTTTTAGATAGCCCCAGTCCTGAAAAAACGGTTGGCGGGCTTTGCTCGGTTCTTGCCTGAAAAGAGCGGTCCCCTCTTTTTCTAATCGCCTCGCTGCTCTATAATTCTCCGCATGAGTGAACACTCCAGACAGCGAATTCCCAGCATGCTGTTATCCCTGGTCCCCGGCTGGGGGCATGTCTACTGGGGAAGGGAGGCTCTCGGTATCGGCATTTTTTCCGCCGCGGCGCTCGTGGGATTCGGTTTTCTCAACACCTGGCTTGTCTACCAGGGGGCAGGAAAGACGACGATGGTCTGGGTTTTCGGGGTCGTCTTCTGTCTCGTCATGGCGGCCAACTGGATCGATATTTTTCTGCGTACCGATCCGGCCCGTGTTGGTGAGGACGATCGCCGGCGCAAGCTGTGTATTCAGCGCGGTACCGCCGCATATCTACAGGGCGACCTCGACGTAGCGCTGGGAGAGTTCAAGGAGTGCCTGAAGATCGAACCGAATTGTCCCGAGGCGCTTTTTCGTATCGGCGTTCTGGCCGCGCGCCAGGGTGACATCGAGATCGCTCGTACCGGCCTGCGCCGTGCTCTGCGCTACGATGTCGGAGGGAAGTGGACGTGGGAAATCGAACGAGAGTTTATTCGGCTTGACGCGGAGATGACCGCGTCGGCGGAGTACGGCCATGACGACAGGGAAGAGGAGGAAGCTCTTGATGAGGATACCCCCGAAAGAGAGGAGGAGGCCGAGCACGCCTCGGCGTGAGGATGGTCACCTATAAAGATTCAGGGGTAGACATTGACGCCGGCAATGCCGCCGTCGAGCGTATCTCCAGTCACGTCCAGAGTACCTATACGCCGCAGGTCCTGACCGGCAGCCATGGAGGCTTTGCCGGGATGTTCAGGCTCGATTATCCCAAGGGGACCATCGAGAAGGACTTCAAGGATCCGGTCCTTGTCGCCTGCACCGATGGAGTCGGCACCAAGCTCGAGGTCGCCTACAGGATGGGGATCTCGAATACGATCGGGATTGACCTGGTGGCGATGTGCGTCAACGACCTCATCGTCCAGGGAGCGAAGCCCCTGTTCTTTCTCGACTACATCGCAGTGGGGAAGATGGAGCCTGATACGATCAGCGGACTGGTCGAGGGTATTGCCGAGGGCTGCAGGCAGTCCGGCTGCGCTATTCTCGGTGGCGAGACCGCCGAGATGCCCGGCTTCTATCCGCCCGGGCACTACGAGTTGGCCGGCTTCTCCGTGGGTGCAGCCGAGAGGAAGCGTCTTATACTCGGAGACCGGGTTGAGGCAGGAGACAAGGTCATCGGCCTGGCATCGAGCGGTTTTCACTCCAATGGCTACTCCCTGGTGCGAAAGGTGTTTTTCGGTAAGCGCGCCAGCGCGAAGAGTCTCCAGCGGGTTCTGCCGGGTTGTGACCGGCCCCTTGGCGAGACGCTGCTGGAGCCGACCCGGATCTACGTGAAGCCTGTTCTCTCCGTTCTCGATGCCTATCGGCAGAAGCGGCCGATTCACGCCATCAGCCACATCACCGGCGGCGGGCTCATCGAGAATATCCCGCGCTGTCTTCCCGGTCATCTCGATGTGGTTATCCAGCGCAAGGCCTGGAAGCCGCCGGCTATCTTTACCCACCTCGCCAAGAGGGGTAAGGTTCCCAGGGCCGAGATGTACCGCGTCTTCAACATGGGTATCGGGATGGTGCTCGTGGTCTCGCGCCACTTCGCCGGCTCGGTTCTGAGACAGCTCCAGGATGAGGGAGAGCCCGCGGTGGAGATCGGCGAGGTGGTCAAGGGCAAGGGCAAGGTGAAGTTCAAGTAG
>DODI01000589.1:0-320 GCA_003509045.1 Planctomycetota bacterium
GTGCGAGCGGCGGCGATCCGGACACTCGGTCACTGGGCCGGCAAGGCCAAGGGCCTGGAGGCGACCTTGATCTCCGCCTCGCGCGACGATTCCGCGCTCGTCAGGGCGGAGGCGCTCAAGGCCGCTGTCGAGTTCAAGGGGATTGTTTCCGCCGAGGTGATCTTCGAGGTTTCCGCCCGGCCGACCGATGGCGAGCTCAACGCCGTTCTCAAGTACGCCCGCAAGCACATCAATGTCGACAAGGTCGTGAAGGAGGCGGTGAGCTCCGGTAAGGAGCTGACCCCGGCGGCGGAGACCTATGTGCTTCGAAACGCCAGCGT
>DODI01000589.1:537-2771 GCA_003509045.1 Planctomycetota bacterium
GGCTACGCTCGAAAGAATATCGATGTCGATAAGGTTGTCCAGGACGCCGTGAACTCGGGCAAGAAGCTCAGCCTCGCGGCCGAGGCCTATGTGCTTCGCAACGCCAGCGTTGCCGACCTGCTGAAGCTCAAGCGAACGAAGGGTGTCTGCCGCGCGATTCTGAGCCGCGAGAAGGTCAAGCTCTCTGATCTTGACGCCGCTCTCACTGGCCTGGCGAAGCTGGAGGAGAAGAACAAGATCGCTGTCCTGATGGGGCTCATCAAGGCGGCCCAGGAGGGCGGGACCGCCGGCCTTACCGGCCTCGGCCGACTCCTGGCATTTCAGGCTCCGGAAGAACTCGCGGGCGCGCTTGAAGAGCTGAAGAGCCTGGCGGAGGTGGCGAAAACCTCCGCAGTCAGGCAGCTGTGCTATTCCTCCTTGATCTCCGCTGTCGGAAATGGCGACGATGCCTATCTGCAGGCCTCGAAGAGCAAGGATGGTCTGCGTGACTTCCTCACGGCGGTCTTGAGGGTGTCAGATGACGATATCCGCGACCGCCTGTATTCAAAGGTCCGCTCCCTGGTCTCAGAGCTTCCCTCGGGGCTCAAGCGCGAGGCCGGTGACGACAAAATTCACGACCTGGCGATCAAGACGCTGGGCTCGATCCCCGGCCATGGGAAGGAAAAGTTTTCTGACCTGACCGCGCAGCTCAAGGCGGGAAGAAATCGAGATGCGTCCATCGAGGTCCTGCGCGGCATCTCCCGCGAAGACTGGAAGAAGGAAGAGGTGCGCTCACTGGTCGACAACCTGGTCGGCTATCAGAGCGAGCTCCCCGCCAGTGAGAGGAACTCGGACACTGCGACGGCAGCCTTTTTTCTCACGGTCAAGCTGGCCCAGGCGCTGCCTTCGGAGGAGGCCCGGGAGGTCACGTCGCGGCTGCGGAATCTCGATGTGCGCATCATCGCCATCGGAACGGTTCCCCATCGTATGATCTATGACAAGGAGCGCATCGCTGTGCAGGCCGGCAAGCCGGTTGAGTTCAGGTTCACCAATACCGACAGCATGCCGCACAACTTCGCGATCACGATCCCTGGCGCGCTGGAGGAGGTGGGCAAGCTGGCCGAGGCCACGGGTACGGCGGAGGATGCCATCGAGCGTCATTACATTCCGAAGACGGACAAGGTCCTCCTGGCAAGCCGCCTGCTGCAGTCCGGCGAGACCCAGGCGCTGACCTACGAGGCGCCGGTCAAGCCGGGAATCTATCCCTATGTCTGTACCTACCCGGGACACTGGCAGCGGATGTACGGCGCGCTTTACGTGGTCGCTGACCTGAAGGCCTACCGCGCCAATCCGGCCGGTTACCTGTCGAAAAACCCACTTCCCCTGAAAGATGAACTGCTCAAGCTCAACCAGCGCAATACCGAGTGGACCTTCAACCAGCTGGCTGCCCCGATCAGGCAACTGGAGGGGAGAAGCTTCGAGGTGGGCAAGAGCGTTTTCAAGGTGTCCAATTGCGTTGCCTGCCATCGCCTCAACAACGAGGGCCAGGTCTTCGGGCCAGATCTTGCGAAGCTTGATCCAAAGAAGCGTACCGCTGAGCACATCCTTCGTTCTCTTCTCGAACCATCCAAGGATATCGATGAGAAGTTCCAGACCTATGCCCTGGTGCAGCGCACCGGCAAGGTGGTGACCGGGATGATCGTCGAGGAGACGGCTAAGCAGGTCAAGGTGATCGTCAATCCGCTTGCCAAGGTCGCCCCGGCGGTTGTCGATAAGTCGGTGATCGTTGCGCGCAGAAAGCTGCCGAACTCCATCATGCCTGAGGGGCTTCTCAACAGGCTCTCGCGTGAGGAGATTCTTGACCTGATCGCCTATGTGCTCTCAGGTGGCGACATGAAGAGCAAGCTCTTCAAGGCGCATAAGCACTGAAGAGAGCGCTGAAGGCTCTGCTGCTAACCGGATGTTGCCTCGACGCTGAGCAGCCCTTAGTCTTGTTGCAGGGTCTGAAATGAGGTAACCGGGACGGTGATCCGTAGATATTCGGTACTTACAGTTGTTTTTCTGCACTTCGCGTTCTTCTGTGGCGCGCCGGGGGCGGCGTATGCCTTCATTCTTGGCGATTCCAACGGCGATAACCTGCTGAACCTTGCCGACCCGGTATATCTGCTCAATCATCTCTACCGGGGAGGGACTGCGCCGCCTCCCGGGGCGCGGCCGGATGCCGATTGTGATGAAACGGTGTCTTTATCGGATGC
>DODI01000590.1:0-4243 GCA_003509045.1 Planctomycetota bacterium
CCATGGCCGGCGGCAAGCCGGGCGATGACCTCGAGGCGCTTGCCCTTGACGTTGGGCGAGGCCGCGCCCTGCAACGAGGCGCCCGCCTTCAGCTCAAAGACCGTCTTCCTGCTGTAGCTCTTTGGCTTGCCCGTACCCCTCGGGTAAACCGGCAAGACGTTGGCGCGCTCGGCATAGGCCTGCCAGAGTTTCCCCAGCCGGGCTGCAAGCTCGGGCTTGCGAGCTGAGAGATTCGACAGCTCGGTACGGTCCTCGGCAATATTGTAGAGCTCCCAGGGAGAGCCCCTCCCCTTGGAGACAAGCTTCCAGTCCCCCTCGCGCACGGCCCGGTTCGCCTCGTGCTCCCAGAAGACAGCTCGGTTCCCGAGCGCCCTGCCGGCAAAGGCCGGCAGCAGACTCACTCCCTCCAACGGCTTGATCTTCCGGCCCTCATGCGCCGCCGGGTACTTCGCCCCGGAAACGGCAACACAGGTCGCCATGATGTCGATGAGGTGTCCGGGCTGGGAGCGGAGCTCTCCGCGGGCCTTCATGCCTGCCGGCCAGTGAACGACCAGCGGAGTCGAGATCCCGCCCTCATGGACCCAGTGCTTGTATTCTCGGAACGGCGCGTTCGATGCGTTCGCCCAGGAGAGTCCATAGCTCGCAAAGGAGCTGTCCTTGCCGAGCACGGCGTTCTTCTTACGCTCAAATCCCCAGATGCCTCCCTCGGCGCAGCCTCCGTTGTCGGCCAGGAAGAAGATGATCGTGTTCTCAAGCTGCCCCGTGCGCTTCAACGCCGCGGTGATCCGACCGATGCCCTGGTCGACACGGTCGATCTGGGCGGCGTAGATCGCCATTCGAAGGGCCATGTCCGCCTTCCGCTCGGCGGGAACGTCCTTCCAGGCCCTGGCGGCCGGGTCCCGGGCGGTCAGCTTCCAGCGCTTGTCGAGCAGGCCCATGCTGAGCATCCGGGCATAGCGCTCGGCGCGCAGGGCGTCCCAGCCGCCGAGATAGCGTTTTCGATACTTGTCGATGTCCTCATCGAGAGCGTGCAGCGGCCAGTGAGGCGCGGTATGCGCCACGTAACAGAAAAACGGCTTGTCGGCACTCTTCTCGGAGTGCTCCTCGATGTACTGCACCGTCGTGTCGTTGATGGCGTCGGAATAGAAGAAGTCCTCCGGGTACTCCTTCAGCTGGGTGTTCTCCAGGGTAAGAGATGAAGGGGTATAGAAGCTGCCGGCTCCCGTGATCGTGCCGAAGAATCGGTCGAAGCCGCGCTGGCGCGGCCAGTTGTGCTTGGGGCCATCGGGACCCTTGTGCTTGGTGACGTGCCATTTGCCGGCCATGTAGGTTGAATAGCCCGCCGGGTGCAGCACCTCGGCAATCGTACGACAGCTCGAGTTGAGATCGCCGCGGTAGCCATCGTGTCCGAGGTCGGTGGTCATCCAGCCCATGCCGGCCTGGTGAGGGTAGAGGCCGGTCAGCAGGCTCGCCCGGGTCGGGCAGCAGCGCCCTGTATTGTAGAACTGCGTGAATCGCAACCCTCCGGCGGCAAGCGCGTCGATGTTCGGAGTCCGCACCTCGCCACCGTAGCAACCAATATCGGAATAGCCCATATCATCCACCAGAATGAGAACGATATTGGGACGAGTCCCGGCGGCCCGGGCTGACCCGATACAGGAAAGCGCGATTAAAAATACGGCGGTGAATCTCATGACCCCTCCCGATGGACGGTTGTGGTTCTGATAAAAACAGGAACCGGACAGTATACGGAGACTCGCCGACAGCACAATCAGCCAGTAGCCCTGGGCTGGGCTCGAGTTCCCGCAGGAGGGCATCAAAAAAAAGCCGGGCGTGCCTCGAAAGGCACGCCCGGCTTCTGATTCGCGTAGTGTTTCTACGCTGTTCAGCTTAGCGCTTGAACAGGTAGAGGATCACCGCCAGCGAGAGCAGGCCCGTAAGGCCCTGGCTGCCGAGGGAGCTCACCAAGCCGGTGATGTTCTTGACGACATCACCATAAAACGCGCCACCGCCGCCGTCGGCTCCAGGTCCAAACAGCACACCAGCAACGACTCCCAGAGCGAGAAGGTAGACTCCTACCTCCGTCACATCACGAATCAAACCTTTAAGGGTTCCAAGGACGTTATCCATGATCCCTACTCCTTCAAAAAACGGTTTCCCGATCCAGGTCCGATCCTCAGCGCTCGCTGAAATCTTTTCCGGATCTTAATGAACCAGACTACGCCGGTAGAGCCTCAAAGCCTCCGCCGGCCACAAAAACAAATTCAAAAACGAACTTTACTACTTACGCTCTCCTGGCGTTCAGGAGTTGTCGCCGGCGCTCTTCAGCAGTCCCATAACAACACAGGCGGTGATCAGGCCAGTGAGGCCCGCGCCACCGAGACTTTTGATCAGCCCGGAGATGTTAGCTACTACATCACCATAAAACGCTCCCTTGCCGGGACCCATGAGAACTCCCATGACCACGCCAAGAGCAAGCAAACAAACCGCAACGCCTGTCAGTCCAGCGACCGACTTCTTTACCGTACCGATGATGTCACCCATCATATCCTCCATAGAAAAAAACTTGCCTGCCGCCGAAGCTTCCCCAATGGAAGCCCCTTGCGGTCCGATCTGAACGTGAAACTCACTACTGATTCCGGAACAGCTCTTCCCCGGGACCCAGTGGTCCCGGCTTCGAATTGATCCGGATACCCGTCCAGATCGCGCAAGCCCTTTGCTATACGCTGAAACTAACTAAGCGACTGGTTACACCCGCTGCCCTTGAGGAGACTGCCCAGGCCGGTCTCGATAACAACCGCAGGCGCCGCGCGTTCTTCACTTCTTCGTGCGGCTGAACCAGTTGAGCGAATGCTAAAGGTCTAAAGGACTGCGTTCAAGAGTGTTTTTTGCAGGCCCAACCCGCTGAGCGGTTCCGATATACGCACCGACCGGTAAACCGTTAAGATTCGCTGGAAAATCCTGCCGAATGGAAAATAGACACCTTCCGATCCGTATCACCTGGCCGAGCTGAGGAGCCTGTGGGATTCGGGAATGAGTCCTTAGTGACCAGCCAGGGCTCTCCAGCCCCCCGGCCAAGAGTTCACCAACTGAAGTGGCTGATAAAATCAGGCTTTTCACTCCATCGGTAGGGGGAATCACCATGGCTATAGAAAGCTCACCAGACACCAGAATTGGCCGTCGCTATTTCATACGCCTTTGTATTCACCCAGGCCAGGCTAGTGCGCGGTACCTGAAATTATCGGTACTTTAATTAAACGCAGCAAAACGCAAACCCGATAAATCTTCCTCCCGAGGTTCAAAAAAAGATCTTAAAAAACTTTTGAACCATCAGGCCAGAAGTGAATTCTGCCATTTTCATCGGCATTGGACTTTAAGGGCTGTTCTCAAGCCTTTACCAGATCGAGGCTTAAAGACCGTCAACAGGCCCCTGAAGGTTGATTGCGACTCTTAGACCCAATCGCCTGTTGCCGTTGACACGCGAGCTGATGGCGTATCGGTTGCCTGAGCGGCAGCTGGCGGGCTCGTAAAACCACCCACCACCGCGAACCACACGGTACTCCCCTTCACCGCAAAAGACCGGATCGAGCTCTGTGGCCTCACCGGTAGAGTAAAAGCCCTCATTGTAGACATCCCTGCACCATTCGTAGAGATTGCCATGCAGATCAAACAAACCAAAGGCGTTGGGAAACCTGGTTCCGACCGTATGGGGTCTTCCTCCACTGTTTTCGACATACCAACCCATGTCAGCAAGTACGCCATTGCCAGCGAAAGCGGCACCGCTGCCGCCTCTGCAGGCATATTCCCACTGAGCCTCGCTTGGAAGAGAAAGCCCGCTCAGAACCGTAAATTCGGCGACATCGTCCCAGGAGACCTGCTCAACGGGAAGATTTGCGGAATCCACCCCGCCGGGAAGAGCCTCTCCCTGGAAAAAAGACGGATTGGTACCCAGAACACCCTCCCACTCAGCTTGTGTCACCTCATATTTACCCACCAGGAAAGCGCTTAAGCGCGCTGCGTGGAGTGGTCCTTCATCGTGCCAACGGTCTTCCTCGTTCTCAGGGGTTCCCATGAGAGAATCACCACCGGGCAGAAGAACGAGAAGAATGCCTGTATCCGCGTGCACGAACTCCGCGAAACCCTGCTCGTTCAGCCCCTGGGAGATCAACCCTGCTGGTATTTCCCAGGAACAAAAGGCCCCCGGAGCCTCTCCAGCCATGAAGAAGTAATCGATCAAGGCGAT
>DODI01000564.1:0-5783 GCA_003509045.1 Planctomycetota bacterium
AGCATCCCGACGGAGAGGGAGCCGTCCTCGACAATCGTGACAAACGAGTAGCGGCCGACCTCGTTCGGACCGGCGACTCTGCCCTCGCCAACGGGGAAGGCGAGCATGTGGACATCTTCTTCGAGGACCGCGCCTTCGAGCGCGATCTTGTAGTGACGGCCATCGCTTGCATCGCAGAGGTAGAAGCTCACCTCGTAGTTTCCATTGGCGATCGGTATCTCCATATTCCAGTCGTTGGCCTCGCCATCGTTGCCGGGATCCCAGCGGATGCTCCTGAAGAGGCCTGCGTCCGCCGCCTCGAACCCGAGAGCCTCGACGCTCTCGATGATTGGATTGCTCCACGCGGCGATCTCGTTGATGCCGCCCAGGGGATTGGGGCGGATGCCGAGGGGGTCGCCTCCCGCATCGCCTACCCACAGGTTGCCGTTGCCATCGACGTGGTTTGGTCCTCCCATATTGATTCGCAAGGGCGCGTCAAAGGTCCGCCCGGGGACTACGAATGTGCAGCTCATGTCGTTGGCGCAGGGCTCCTCGCCCTCGGCGGAGATGGTCTGGATGCGATAGGTGGAGACGGCCCGCTCGGGAGTCGGTACAAATCCCGTCGAGTCGCCGGGAAGCTCGAGAACGAGCTCGTCGTTTAAGAATACGTTATAGCCCTGGGGGGCGGCGCATGCCGGCGCGTTCCAGGTGATCAACCTGCTCGGGAGGAAAGGTTCATCGAGGCCCTCGTCGAAGATCTCCACCTCGGCGAGGCTCAGGTAAGCGCCTGGTATCGAGATGCGTACGAATTGCCCCTCGGTCGCGAGCCCCTCGGCAGTGAAATTCGGACCGCTGATCTGCGAGTTGTCGGTCAGGTAGGATCTCTCGAGGTTAACCGATCCATCCGCACCCAATACAGTGATGGTGAAATTTGTCAGACGCTCGGAACAGCAATCGAGCCGATTCCAGAGCCTGATGGTGTCGATATCATAGGTGTCGAGAAGATCTACTTCCCACCACGACGGCGCGCCGTTGGTGTGGGTGGTGGTTCCGGTTGCCCAGAAACCGTCGGTGTTGCCGTCGATGGCGCGCCCGGGCGCACCGCCCCAGCCTTCCGACGATTGCGTGGCGATGCCGCCGATGGCGAGGTTCTCACCGAGGTCAACGCCGTCGAGTCCGCCATCGGTGCGTTCCCAGATCGTTTCGCAGCGGGCTCCTGTTGCGCAGCGGCCGACGGTCGGATCATCACAGGGATCGAATCCCAGCGGAAGGATCTCAAGAGCGTTGAGGATGGCGTTGATGTCCGCCGCGCCGGGCGTTCCGGCCGGGGGGGGAGTCAAGCCGACGTGGAGGGAGCCGTCGACTACCTCTGTCTCGAAGGAGTAGCGTCCGGCGATGTTCTGTCCGGGAACGATACCTTCGCCTACAGGAAAGGCCAGGCTGTGGGCGTCCTCTTCGACGACCAAATCCTCGAGCCACAGCGAGTAGTGACGACCATCTCCGCCGGCCTCACAGAGGTAGAAGTTCACCGTGTATTCCCCATTTGGAACCGGGATCTCCATGTGCCAGTCATCCGCGTCACCGCCCACATCCCAGCGAATGCTCCTGAAGATGTTGACATCTTCCGCCGTGCCGCCAAATCCGAGCGCTGCGACACTGGCCGGGTCCGGGTTGGCCCAGGCGGGGATCGCCTGCGCGCCGCCAAGGTCATTGGGGCGGATGTCGAGGGGGTCCGCGTCGACTCCCTCATCAGCCAGCCAGGTGTTGCCGTTGGAGTCAGTTATTTCCGGCCCGCCGCAATTGATTCTGAGCGGGACATTGAATTGTCCCCAGGCAGTGGAGGTTGCAAGAAAACCAAAGCTCAACAATAAAGCTAACAAGCAGCGTGAATGCAGGCGTTGCATGCCGGCCCCCTTTACATTGTGTGTAGAATTCTTCAATTCCCGGACAGCGTTCGACTCGGGAACAGGATGGATGACCCAAAGAACCAATTTTATTTGCGTCTCTATTTCGACCCGTAAAAGACGCTCGAAGACCAAATACTGTAACCCCGTAAAGTTACGTCTGTAAAGATAATGTTAAGGTATTGAATTGTGACGGGGGTTTTTTCATCGATTACAATTGGAAGACCTCATTGCGGCCCGGATGGTTCGAAGGGTTGCGGACCCAGGCCAGGCCCCAAGACGCTAGCTGGAGTTTCCCTGTGAAAAGATTTTTACTGATGCTGTCGGGTACGTTGATGGTCGTGTTGAGCTCCCCGCGGGCGCAGGCCGTTGTCATCACCGAGATTTACTACAATCCGGGGCTTGGTCTCGATGCGCTGGAGTTCGTCGAGATCTCTTCTGACACCACGACTCCCGAGGACATCGGAGGCTACCGGTTTTCAGGCGGCATCACCTACCAGTTCCCTCCCGGGACCATCCTGACGAGGAACCAGAAGCTGGTTGTTTGCGCCGATCGGGAGGCGATCATCGCGCGCTACGGTCTTGACGGCGCCCTGGTCTTTGGTAATTTCATCGGCCGCCTCGACGGCAGCGGCGAGCGCCTCGAGCTGGCGAACGATGTCGGCATCCCGCTGCAGAGCATACGCTACAGCGATGAGGGAAAATGGCCGACCGCGCCCGATGGGACCGGGCACAGCCTTGTGATCAGGGGGGTTCATTTAGACAGCAAGGAGCCCGAGAGCTGGACCTGGAGCCCGGAGCTCGGCGGCAGCCCGGGCCGGGCGAACTTTCCCGAGGAGACCGGGCCGCGGTTTGATGAAACGGTCCTCATCGATCTTGGCGACACCTGGCGATGGCGCCGGGGGACGGAGGCCTTCTCCGCGCCGCCGGATGCCTGGCGTTCGGCCGGTTTTGATGATTCCGGCTGGGAGACCGGCGTCACGGGCTTCGGCTATGGGGACGACGATGATGCCACGGTTCTCGATGATATGCGCGATGGCTATACGAGCGTGGCTCTACGCAAGGTGGTAGAGGTCAGCGCCGCGGAGCTGGCGGGCCCGGGCGATTACTTCCTGGGCATGACCTTCGATGACGGCTTTTGCGCCTTCGTCAACGGCCGTCTCGTCGCCCAGGACAATTGCGAGGCCGGCTTCGCGTTTGACGACACCGCCGACGGTTCTCACGAGGCGCGCGATGAGGAGCTCTTTCTCCTGCCGCCCGATGCCCTGGTCGAGGGCGAAAACCTGGTGGCCATTGTCGGGCATAATTTCACCGTTCGCAGCTCGGACTTCAGCCTCGCGCCGAGGCTGCTCAAAAGGAGCCTGGTCATTGAAGAGGAGGGCGGACGAGGCGGGCTCTCACTCAACGAGCTCTATCGCGGAGCCTCCCCCGGCACCGGCTGGGCGGAGCTTTTCAATCACAGCTCCACGGCCGTCGATCTTTCCGGCCATCGCCTCACGGACCACCCGGCGCGAGAGGATGCCTTCACCTTCGCGCAGGGAACGAGTGTCCCTCCCGGAGGCTTCCTCGTCGTGACGGAGGCCGAGGGCGGCTTTGACTTCGCGGGAACCGAGGCCAGGCTCTTTCTGCTGACCGGCGAGGGAGAGTGCCTCGCGGCGGAAACCTTTGACCGCTCCGCCCCGGAGGCCCTGGCGGATGGAGGCTGGTCGCACCTGCGCTTTCCCGATGGCGCCGGTCTTGACTGGATCTCCGCCACGCCCACCCGCGGCGGCCCGAACAGGGTGGAGAGAACGGAGGACCTGGTCATCAACGAGCTCTTCTATAACCCGCCGGAAGACCGGGCAGGTGAGTTCGTCGAATTATACAACCGGGGCGCCGAGGCGATTGACCTCTCCGGTTTCCGGTTTCGAAAAGGCGTCGACTACGTTTTTGAGCCCGGCGCCTCCATCGCTTCGGGAGCCTACCTGGTCATCGCGGAAGATCCCGGCCTGGTTCGCGAACGGTACGGAATAGAAAACGTCCTCGGTCCCTACGAAGGGCAGCTCGCCGATGGAGGGGAGAATGTCGAGCTGGCGGATGGCTGGGGCAACCCGGTGGACCGGGTCCGCTATTACGATGGCGGCCGCTGGTCGATCTGGGCGGATGGCCGGGGTTCCAGCCTCGAGCTGATCGACCCGCGCCAGGACAACTCGGTCGCCTCGGCCTGGGAGGCGAGCGATGAGACCTCCAAGGCCGAATGGGAGGAGCTGAGCTATTCGGTCGGCGACTACCGCCGAAGCGGAGAGTCCGAGCTGCATCTCTTTCTCATCGAGAAGGGCGCCTGTCTTCTCGACGACATCTCCGTGGTGCGCTCCGGCACGGCGGTCAACAACATCTCCAATGGCGGCTTTGAGACCAACACCGCGCCCTGGCGGATCCAGGGGACTCATATTCACAGCAGCCGGGTGACCTATGATTCCCACGCGGGCAACGCCTGTCTCGAGCTGGTCGCCACCGGCAAGGGTGACACCACGGTCAACAGGATCGAGACCGACTCATCTCCCCGCCTGGTCAACGGAGCCTACCGGGTCTCGGTCTGGGCTCGCTGGCTTCGCGGCACCAGCCTCCTGATAGGACACTCTGATTTTACCGCCGGCTCCAGGGGCGGACGCCCAAGCCCTTCGACGAACCTCTCTGGAAACACCCTGGGCGGCAAGCTGCGCATGACGGTGCCCCTTGCCCTCGGAACTCCGGGCCGCGAGAACAGCGCGCGGAGCCATTTACGCGAGGCCACGGGTAACACCAACCTGGGGCCCGTCATCAGCGGGGTCTTCCATGAGCCGGTCTCTCCCGCGCAGGGAGAGCTGGTGTCCGTGCGAGCGCGGATTTCCGATTCCGACGGAATCTCGAGCGTTCGCCTGATGTACCGTGAAGGCAGTCCGCGCGGAGAGTTTTCCTCCGTCGTCATGTCTGAAGAGTCCCCCGGCACGGGTATGTATCTCGGACGGATGGGAGCCTTCAGCAACCGCCGCAAGGTGGTCTTCTACCTGGAGGCTGAGGATGAGAACGGCGCGTTGCGGCATTATCCCAGGGATGCTCCGGATCACACCCTGCTTCTGCAGGCCGCAGGCCTGGTGAACACCAATGTAGACGCATCCCGGGTCATTCTCGATGATGCGAAAACGAGCGAGCTCTCAAGCCGCATGCTCCACTCCAATGATCTCCTCGATGGGGCCTTCGTCTTCAACAACGACGAGGCCATGTACAATGTCGGCGTGCGTTACCGTGGAAGCCCCTGGGGCCGCCCCGGCCGCAACAACTACCGGGTCAGCTTCCAGAAGGACAAGGTCTTCCACCGCGGCCGCACCGCGATCAATCTCACCAGCCGCGGAGCCAATCCGAACGAGGGGGCCGCCTACTTCCTCGTCGGCAGAAACGGCAGCGAGGCGAAGCCGGCCCCGACTGCGGATTACTTCTTCGTCAGGAACTACTTCAACGGCTCGGGCGGCTCGAGCTACGGGCTCTTCCAGTCGGTCGACCGCGACTATATGCAGAAATGGTACGGCGAGGGCGGCGACGGGCCGGTGCTCAAGGCGAACGGCCGCCTCAACTTCAACGACGGCGGCTCCCGCACGGCCTGGGATGGCGCCTCCTACGTGCACATGGGCGACGAGACGGAGAACTACCGCGGCTATTATTTCCACAGCATGAACCAGACCCGCGATGACTGGATGCCGTTTATGAACCTGACGCGGGTGATGGATCGCCAGGTCACCAGGTCGGTGGCCGATTTTGATTCTCAGATTGGTGACATTCTCGATGTCGAGGCCTGGCTGCGGGTTATCTCGGTGCGGGTGCTTATCGGCGGGTGGGACGCCTTCTCCATCGGCAACGGCCACAACGGCTACCTGTCCTACAACA
>DODI01000564.1:6103-9718 GCA_003509045.1 Planctomycetota bacterium
CGCCTCGGGGCTCTGGGGCATCCTGCCCTTTGATATGGACAACAGCTTTGGAGATGGGAACTTTCCTCTCTTTCCGAGCGCCGACGGAGATGTCGCCAGGATGATGTCGAGACCCGCATCGAGGCGGATCTATTACCGCGTGCTGCACGAATACCTCCAGGGGCACTGGTCCCGCAACGGAGCGAATCCCTGGATGGCGGCCCTGCAGCGGGACATCGGCCTCAACACCGGGGGCCTTCTCGGATTTATCTCGAGCCGCGCGGCGACCGTGCAGAACCAGATTCGATCTTCGACGACCACGACCTTCAGAATCCGGACCAACAGCGGCAACGACATCACCACCGATGACGCCTCGATCAGGCTCGAGGGCGAGGCGCCGGTGCAGGCCGCGCAGATTTTTTACTCGATCAACGATGGCGAGCTCGTTCCGCTGGAGCCCTCCTGGACGAGCCAGGTGCGCTGGCGGTTTGATTTTGACCTTATTGCGAGCGTGAACGAGTTTCAGTTCGTCGGTTTCAGCACGGCCGGAGAGATTGTCTCGACGACGTCGATCGTGGTCGAGAGCACGGCGATCTCAGATGATCCGCGGGTGACCGCATGGTTCCCTTCGAGGGGGCCGGTTGGGGGCGGCTTCGAGGTGACCTTTGTTGGCACCAATCTGGTCGAGGGGATGCGGGTCTTCTTCGGCGCCGCCGAGGCTTCAGAGATCACGCTGGTTTCCGAGGAAGAATTGCGGGTCATCGCGCCCCGGGCCGCTCCTCCGCTGCCGGGCGACCAGGTCGTGGACATTCGCGTGGTTCCACCCGAGGGCGAGGAATTCGTACTCGCAAACGCTATCGAGTACGAGGGAGATCTCAGCGACTTTTTCCTTCGCGGCGATGGCAATGGGGATAACGTGCTGGATATCAGTGATGGGCTGCACACTCTCTTTCACCTCTTCCTTGGCAGGGAGGTGAATTGCGCTGACGCGGCCGACTTTAACGACGATGGGGAGCTGGGGCTGGCCGATGCGATCGGCCTGCTGGACTACCTCTACCGCTCGGGCTCTCCGCCGCCGGCTCCCTTTCCCCTGCAGGGCATCGATCTTACCGACGACGGTCTCCAGTGCCGCTGAGCCGACGCGCTTTAACTCCTTGAATCACCGTGCAGCTCCAGCGTAAGGTGTGGAGGACGTTGGACGAGGCGCGAAGGAGGACACCGCGATGTCAGAAGACCAGGGCAAATCTGAAATCGAGGAGCTGGAATACCCGGAGCTGCCGCCTGAGCTCAGCCGGCCGCGGTTTTCCACGCTCTTCAAGTATTTCGGCCCGGGCGCGATCATCGCCTCGATCACCATCGGCAGCGGGGAGACGGTCTTCGCTTCCAGAAGCGGCGCCGTCTTCGGGTATTCGCTGCTCTGGCTTTTTCTCGCCGCTGCGATCGCCAAGGGTCTGCAGATCTACTGCGGCTCGCGCTACATCACCCTCACCGGCGAGCATCCGCTCAGGAGCTGGAACCGCCTGCCGCTGCTGCGCGGCTGGTTCCCGTGGCTCGTGGCCGGGATCTCGATCATCTGCTTTCCCTTCTGGCTCGGCGGGTTGCCCAAGATGCTCGGCCAGCTGGTGAACTGGATTGCCGGGATCTCTCCCGGAGAGCCGGGCTCCGCCGAAGAGGCGGGTTTCGATTTCTGGGTCAACATCTGGGGGACGGGTTTCGTTGTCGTGGCGATCTCGATTACCCTCCTGCAGAGCTATAAGCTGCTCGAGCGGGCCCAGACCCTGCTGGTCGGGCTCCTGCTCTTGAGCCTGCTGGCCGCGGCGATCGCCTCCAGCCCCGATCTCATGGCGATCATTGCAGGCACCTTTATTCCCAGCTTGCCGGATTTCCCCGCCTGGGCACTCGAAAAATATCCGGAAGATTTCGGCAACCTGCCCAAGTACCAGGAGCTCGCCGTTTATGTCGGGGCGATGGGCGGCGGCACCCAGGACTACCTTGGCTATGTCGGCATCCTTCGTGAGAAGGGCTGGGGCCTCATGAAAAGATTCGGCAGCTTCAATCCATCCTATGCCGCCGGGCAGGTCCCCCTCTCGCTCGACCCCGAGCAGGTTCGCCGCGGCCGCGGCTGGCTGCGGGCGCCGGCTATCGACGTGACGGTTTCCTTTGTCTGCATCGTGATCTTCACCTACGCCTTCATTATTCTCGGGGCCCAGGTTCTGAACCCCCAGGAGAGTGCGCCCTCCGGCAATAAGCTGCTGACGGAGCAGAAAGATTTTCTTGCCCAGATCCATTCGAGCCTGACCTACCTCTACCAGGTCGGTGTTTTTATGGCCTTCTTCGGTACGATCCACGGCGCCTTCGAGATCTACACCCGCACCGGCCACGAGGCCTTCACCGCGCTCATTCCGAGGCTCGACAAGACCCCGGTCAACAAGGTCCGTCCCTGGATTCTCCTCTATTGCGGCGGCGGAGCTCTCCTCGTCATGTGGACCGGCTTCAAGCCGGTGGCGATCATCACGCCCGCGGCGATCTTCGGCTCGGTAATCACCTGCGGTCTGTGGTGCCTTGCGGGAGTGTACGCCGAGCGGAAATTGCTGCCGGCGGCCTACCGCATGCGGCCAGCCCTGGCGGCGCTGGTTGTCCTCGCGGGTCTTTTTCTGACAGGGCTTGGGGGCGCCGCGGCCTGGCAGTACTTCGATAAGTTGTTCACCACGGGATAGGCTACTCGAAGGGAAAGTCGACGGCGCCTTCCTCGAGCCACTCGTACTCGCCATCGACCACCCGCTGGGCGAATTTGTAGGTCGCCGCATCGTCGTTGGAGGAGATGGAGCGGAAGGTACTCTTCACCCGCCGCCTGGAGTGGCGGCAGAAGATGTCGGCCAGCTCGATGACTCCCTGGTATTTTTCGGGATCGAGGCTGTGAAGGGTGTCGGCGCGAGAGACCGCGGCGGCTATGGCGAAGAGCTCCGAGCCGATCTCGACAAAGCGGCTGAGAAGGGCCTGCTTGCGCTCGAGGGCGGCCTGGTGCCGGCCCATGGCGTGGAAGAGGGAGCGGGCGAGCTTTCTCGACTGCAGATTGACGAAGCGCAGGTGGCCGGCGAGTTGGCGGTGGACGTGGAAGCGCCTCGGCACGGGGTTCAGCAGCTTCAGGTACCAACCGAAGTAGTGCAGTCCGGCCTTCAGGCCATCTGCGATCTTGTCGCCGAGCGGCGCGCGTGGATTGAGAACCGAGCCCGCTCGCCGCAGGTGCGGGTCGAGCGCCTCGCGCGAGATGAAGAGCCGCATGATCTCGCTGGTACCCTCGAAGATCATATTGATCCGGGAGTCGCGCATCGCGCGCTCGACCGCGACGCCCGGCTCGCCGCGCTCTCGCAGTGAGCCGGCGGTCTCGTAGCCCCGGCCGCTCCGAATCTGCATGGTCTCGTCGATGATCTTCCAGAAGCCCTCGGAGCAGAACATCTTGCACATGGCGGCCTCGAGGCGAATGTCGGCGCCGCCGAGGTCGACGAGCATGGAGGGATAGAAGCTGATGGCCTCCATGGCGAATGTATGCGATGCGATGAAGGCCACCTTCTGGGCGATGGCCTCGTGCTTGCCGATATTGCTGCCCCATTGCTCGCGGTCGCGGCTGAACTCCCG
>DODI01000564.1:10107-10700 GCA_003509045.1 Planctomycetota bacterium
TTGAGCGTGGTCAGGGCCAGGCGCAGGCCCTTCCCCTCGTCTCCGAGAATATTTTCAACCGGGATCTTTACATCGGTAAAACGGATCACGCCATTGTAGAGCGCCCGCAGGCCCATGAAGCGGGAGCGGGAGACGACCTCGACTCCGGGCATGTCGCGCTCGACGATGAAGGCGGTGATCTGGCGCCGTTCCTTGCCGCGCACCATCTTAGGCGGAGTCTGCGCCATGACGACAAAGAGGCCCGCCCGGGTGCCGTTGGTGCACCAGAGCTTTTCGCCGTTGAGGACGAAGTGCGTGCCGTCTTCGCTCAATTTGGCCTTCGTTGACATATTCGCCGGGTCGGAGCCGACCTCTGTTTCGGTGAGCGCAAAGGCGGAGATCTCGCCGCCAGCGAGCCGCGGGTAGTATTTTTCTTTCTGTTCCTTGGTGCCGAAGAGCTTGAGCGGCTGGGGCAGCCCGATGCTCTGGTGCGCCGACAGCAGGGCGCCGGTGTTGCCACAATGGCTCGCTACGAGCATCATGGAGCGGCTGTAGTTCATCTGTGAGAGGCCAACGCCGCCGTATTCTTTCGGGATCTTGATGCCGAAGGCGCC
>DODI01000594.1:0-4686 GCA_003509045.1 Planctomycetota bacterium
AATGACATCGACCTCGAACATATCGCCACAACCGGGCATTCACGCGGTGGAAAGATGGCGCTCCTGACGGCGGCCCTCGACGAGCGCTTCGCCATGGCCATCCCCAACCAGTCAGGCGCCGGGGGTTCCGGCTGCTATAGGATCCTCGGCCCCGGCGCCGAGACCCTCGGAATGAACGACAAGCCGTGGTGGTACCATGAGCGAATCCAGTGGTTCGGTGAACGCGAAGAGTACCTGCCCTTTGACCAGCACTTCCTCAAGGCGCTGGTCGCTCCGCGCGCGGTCATCAGCAATGAAGCCTTCGAGGATCTGTTCGCCAATCCGCTCGGAACCCAGGTCTCCTCCATGGCGGCGCAGGAGGCCTTCAGGTTTCTCGACGTGCCGGAGAAAAACGCCATCACCTACCGCCACGGCGGGCATTCCTTCACCACCGATGACTGGGAGAAGATCCTCTCCTTCGCCGAATGGCATTTCTTCAACCGCCCTCCCGAAGACAAAAGGATCTTCTGGAATACTCCCCTGCCCCTGGCAGGCCTGGACTTCAAGGGCCGATCGAGCAGCAGCGCGACGAGAAGAGATGCTGTCCACGGCAAGAGCCGGGAACCCTCGCCACAGGAACCCTTTATGAGTTTCGTCAAGGTCGGCGACCTGGGCAACAAGGCGGACAAGAACTTCTACGGGCGCGGTGTCTTCGGCGACGTCGATTCGGCCTACGAGATCGGAACGCGACGGGTCACCAATGAGCAATACGCCATGTTCCTGAACGCGGTCGCCGCCAGCGACCCCTCGGGTCTCTTCAATCCCGACATGCAGGAGCGCCCGGAGGGCGGCATCCTTCGCCTGGGCTCACCGGGAGAATACACCTACCGGGTCAGGACGGAGGCGGCCTCGAAAACAGTGAACTTCATCAGTTGGTATGACGCTCTGCGCTTCTGCAACTGGCTGCACAATGGCCGCCCCAGCGGAAGGCAGGGCGCGGCAACGACGGAGAGCGGAGCCTACGCCTTCAGCGGCAAGGAGAGCGTCGGCGAACGGGGGGGAAAAGCGCGCTTCGCCCTGTCGAGCGAAAATGAATGGTACAAGGCCGCCTACTTCGCACCCAGGCGCGGCTACTCGCTCATGAACATCCTCGGCCGGGCGGTCGAGCGGCCGGAAGATTCAAAATCGCACTACGGCGCTGAAGAGATGGCCGACAAATTCTGGGAGTGGAACGAATCTGTAGTAAGCAAGCTCGGACGCGGTCTTCGCTCGGGAGGCTGGTTCCAGGGCAACAACCGCCAGGCGGCCGGACGCTTCTTCAGCAACCAGGAGATGGAGCTCTCGAACATTGGCTTCCGGGTGGTCAAGCTCACCGAGTGAAACTCGGCAAGGCCATCAAAACCGGACGCTCCCTCAGCGTACGCTGAAGAAAATGGTCAGGTTCTTCGTCTGCCGGGCCGCGGCCACGATGTCAGCGAGGCCATCGCCGTTGAGATCGGCGGCCTTGATGTCCTCGACCGCGACCTCCTTGGCGGAGACTTTCTGCTCGCGCCACTTCGTTCCCGTCTTGTCCAAGGGAGTGAAGAACTTGATCCCCGGCACACCGCCGCCGTTCATCGCCCGCCAGCCGACGACGATCTGGTCGGAGCCGATGCCGAGGTAGTCAGCGCAGGCGATGGCGTGGCCGTCCTGGAGCTTCTCATCGAGGACCGCGGCCTGCTTCCAGAGGCCATCTCCCTCGGGCTCGACATAGACCGCCGACTTGGTCCCGTGCATGGGCTCCACAGTAACGATGAAGCGCTTGCCGCCCGGAAGCTTTCCGTCACGGATCTCGCCGGCGAAGTCCTTCGTCAGCTGCTTTGAATTCCACTTGCCGCCGCTGTAATCGAAGTGCCAAACACCCTCCTTGGCGGCCTGGATGAGTTCCTCCTCGGGATCCTTGTCCCAGTTCACCGGGTGAAAATTATGCGACAGGTGGAGGGAATCCGCGATCAGCTCGGTCTTCCATTCGGCACTCGGATCGGCCGGCGGCAGGTAGGCCAGCAGCTTCAGGCCGGGACCGACCCCGTTCCTGGTGCCGCGGCCGCGCAGGGGCTTGACAGTCAGGGCGTACTTGCCGCCGTGGTGCCGGATCCAGTGCATGCGGTGGGTGCTGGGCTCGTTGTAGAGCTTGACCGGCGTCCACATCTGGGTGCGATCCTTCGGCGGGATGAGATAGAACACCGCGCCGTCCTTGCGCGTCTCGCTAAAGTTCCACTGCCCGCCAACGGCGATCTCGCACTTGCCGTCGCCATCGATATCCCTGGCCGTAACGCAGACGTTGTCGCGCTTGGTCAGATCACGGGCGATGATGTGCTTCTCCCAACTGGGATTCTGATACCACTGGATGGTCTTCTTGTCGCACAGAACGATGTCGATCTTCTTGTCACCATCGACATCCGTCAACTGAACGCCGTAGCCGATGGAAATCTTGGCGATCTCCACCTTGCGCCACTTAAAGAGCGGCGGCTCCTTGTCTTCAGCCAAAAGCGCGGAGCATGTGAAGACAAGAGGCAACAGGAAGAGACGATTCTTATTCATGACTGGTACACCTGTGGCTGGGCTGCTGGAGATCAGAGACGCAGAGAGTGCTGCACGGGATGAATCCTATCCAGCACTCGGGAACCATCAAGCTAAAACAGGATCTCCGGCAGGCCCAAACCCTCCAGGCAGCTAATCAGTCAGATCACAATCAACGGATGTCGGCTCCGCATCGATAAGAACATTGAGGATCAGGACCGCATCGTTGACGTTAACAATTCCATCCTCGTTAGCGTCAGCCGCTGCCCTGCAGCAGAGCTCGAGCCCCATCGTGACATGGTCCCTGATGATCTCTCCATCATCCTGGTCGACAACTCCATCGCAGTTCGCATCTCCGAGAATCACCGGCTGAGACCCAGCGCATGGAGAATACTCAGCGCACCCCAGCTCATCAGCCAGCTGGTCTTCACCGCACTCCGGCCAGGGAGCCGGCGGCTGGGCCCCGCCGGAGAAAAGAAAGTTCAGCGTGTAGATCCCATCGGTCAGCTGCACCACTCCGTTATTGTCCGCATCAGCCGCATCGAGACAGCCGGGAGTGGAGCCTCCGAGAAAGAGAAAGTTCAAGGTGGAGATCACGTCGGTCATGTTGATGCTCCCGTCACCGTTGGGATCTCCACGTACGAAGGAATCAGCCTCCAGACGCGCGCCGAGGGAAGCCCACAACATCAGAGAACATACGAACGCCACAGCCAAGCCACGTACTCGTGGTAAATACATAATCCTGCTCCAGTTTCTTCCTGGCACAAGCCCGCAACGATTATTACCCCGATAAACCCATATGACTATTTCCGAGTCGGATTATTTTTAGAAAGAGGAGGCCGGCTGACGCTTCACGCTCCAGGCTCCATCCTCACCGATTGTTACCTTCAGCCTGCCGACAGTCGCGGAGGCCGAGCCCTTCTCATCGACGCTGGTCCTGATCTTTCGGGCCACCGCGGCGGCATCCCGCCCCTCGTTGAAGGGAACCAGGACGCTCAGCCAGACCTGCGGTTCGCCGGCGCGGACGACGGCCCTGGCGAAAGCGTTGTGGGTCGCGCCGCCGATGTCCTGTGAGGCGCGATGCGCCACCTGGCCGATCGACAGCCCCTTGCCCGGATGCAGGTACAGCAGGACGCGTTTTTTCTGTTTCTGCCACCAGGCGTGGTCCCGCGCCGGAGCATCGAACCAGTTGCGGCCATCGGCGCCGATCGCGCCTTCAGCCATCAACAGCCAGCAGGGAGATGCCTGGTAGCCATCCACATCCCGGCAGGGCTCATACTCATCGCGCACCACCATGACACCTTCGGCCGTCAGCACCGTCTCCCGGGTCCAGCGGCTGCGTGCGCCGTAAAAGTTGCGGTAGGTAAACCGGCCGAAGGAATCATCCCCCTTGTTCTCAGCCCTGAGCGAATCACGAACCAGGATCGCCCCGCGGTTGTAGAGGGAGTGATAGTAGACCGGCAGGGTACGACCATTGAGTCGGAGGCCGGCCTGCTGACCTTTGAAATCATACGAGACCCGCGTGTACTCATTCTGCGCGTCAAATTTTTCATCCAGCCCCTTGAGCGTAATCGAAAGCGCGGCGCCAGCGGGAACATTGAGGCGAAGACTGCGCCCCCCTCTCCTGCCGTCCTCCACGATCGACAGTGCCCGGGCGCGATCTTCGCCAGCGAGTACCCGGGACTCCTCCCCCTGCTTGAGCACCACCTCCAGGTTCTCCGGAACCGTATCGAAAACGGCGAGAATCTTCTCTCCCTTCGGGCCACTCAGCCGCAGGTTCTGAAAGGAAGCCGTGGTCTTGTAGGTTCCCAGGTGCACCGACCTCAGGTGGTAGTCATTATTCAGGTACCAATAGCCATCCATGTTGCCGTGGGCGTAGCCCAGCTTCGGATTGCCCCTCCGGCGAAAGAGATCGATCTCCGTATCGTAGAACCAGTTTTTCGAATCCGGACCAGTGCGGCAATTCAGGGCGAGCTTGACGGCCATGGACGCGAGCTTCCAGGTTCCATCGGAGGGTGTCGACATCTTACCCTTCTCATCGACGGGAAAGTCCATGTCCGGAGAAAGGACCGAGAGCAGATCGTAGGCCGTCTCGGCGACTCCGGCCCGGCCGCTCGAGTATTTACCCGAGGTGTGCAGGAACTTGGC
>DODI01000470.1:0-5367 GCA_003509045.1 Planctomycetota bacterium
CAAATACTATAAGCCGTTTGCCTATACTTCGTTGCAAACATCAGTGGGGCAGAATTCAGCCGTTGAGGGAAACGCGGAGTGAAAAGCTCTCAACCTTGCTTTAATTGACCTGGAAATGGCGGGTCGAGGGGCGTTCCCCGGCAACAGATCGAGAATTGTACGAACATATAAAATGACGGATTCTAATAACCGCATCCCGCTCATCGCGGGTAACTGGAAGATGAATACTACGCCGGAGGAGGGACATGCCCTCGCCACGGCTATCCTGGAAGGGATTTCCGCAAAGGACGTAGGCTTCAGCGCCTCCCGCTGCGATATCGGCTTCTATCCACCGGCAACTTCGCTGGCCTTCATAGCCGATCTCTGCTCGGGATTCGAGGGCTGCAAGGTATATGTCGGCGCGCAAAATATGCATGCAGAGGAAAGTGGAGCCTTCACCGGGGAGCTCTCTTCAGCGATGGTCCTGGCCTGCGGTGGAGACAGCGTCCTCCTGGGTCATTCCGAACGCCGGCATATTTTCAACGAAACGGACACTGAGATCGGCGCCAAGCTGAAAACCGCCGTCGAGGCGGGGCTTGCGGCTGTCCTCTGCGTTGGAGAAAAGATCGAAGAGCGCGATGCCGGGAATACGATGGCGGTCGTAAACCGCCAGCTCGAAGCCGGAATCGAGGGGCTCACCGAAGCCGCCCAGCTCGAGCAAGTCATCGTCGCCTACGAGCCTGTATGGGCCATCGGCACCGGTAGAACGGCGACCCCTGAGCAGGCCCAGGAGGTCCACGGAGCTATCCGCGAACAGCTTGGAGCCGCCTTTGAAAAACGGGGCGCGGAAGTCGGCGCCCGTGAAGGCATCAGAATCCTGTACGGCGGCAGCGTCAAGCCGGATAATGCCACGGAGCTGCTTTCCCAGGCTGACATCGATGGAGCCCTGGTTGGCGGGGCGAGTCTCGATGCCGCGTCTTTCCTCGGTATCTGCGAGGGCTGCGGCTGACCGTCTCTGCTTGAAACTAAAGACAAACGTTTAGACTGATCCCCGGACCCCAGGTCCGAAAGAAAAACACAGGGGCTGCAAAAAGCGGCTCCAGCCATTAAAGACCTCGGAGGCAAAATGATTTTGAATTTCTACCCCGTGCTGGTGGCCTTTTCCTGGAGCGGCATCTTCTGGACTCTCGGCGGGTGCCTTATAGCCTTCCTGGCGCTGCTGATGATTATCTCGATCGTCTTTCTCCAGGACTCCAAGGATGGAGGGCTCGGAGGAGCCTTTGGTTCCGCCGGCGGCGGAGATGCCCTGCTGGGAGCAGGTGGGCAGAAAGGCATCGTCAAGATTACCGCGCTCATCAGCCTGATCTTCACCGCCCTGGTTATCGGGTGGGGAATGATAGATATGTCAGGCACGGGAATCGGAGAGCCTGCCAACCCAGAGGAGATCCGCAATGAAGATGAGATTCTCAATCCGGCCCCCCCCGCCACCGGAGCCGGCGTTGTGCCGGGCCTGTCGCCAGGCGGCGGATCGTTGCTGCCCGCACCGGGCGGAGCCGGCGGGTCTTCTGACGGCGGCGACAAGTGAGCCGCGTTTTTGAATCCCGCACGGGCGGGATCGGGGGTATCGAAACATGCGCAGCATGACCGGCTATGGTGACGCTGTTTCCGAAACACCAGATTTCGTTCTGAGTATCGACATAAAAGCCGTCAACAACCGCTTTCTCAAGATCAACTCGAAGATCAGTGACGAGGTCAACTTCCTCCAGATTGAGCTGGAGGAAGTGGTGCGGAAGCGCCTGGCGAGAGGCTCGATTTTCTTCACCATTCGTTTTCAGCCCAACAGGTGCTCCGACCTTTACCAGGTCAACGAGGACGTAGTAAAGAAATACGTGGAAACCATAAAGAGACTTGGTAAGGAGTTGGACTCCGCTGAAGACATCAGGCTGCAGGACATCCTCGCGCTGCCTGGAGCGATCAAGGTGGATGACAACATCGTTCCCGGGCGAGGGAAGGTGCTGCCAATCGCCCTGGAGACAATGGAGAAGGCGCTGGCGAGCATGGTGGAGATGCGTGAGCGTGAAGGGCGGAACCTTCACGTGGAGCTCCAGTCCAGGTGCGAAAACCTCGATCAGCTGATGGGAAAGGTCAAAGAGGCCGCCCCGAAGGCGCTTGAAGAACATTTTCGAAAATTGGAAGAACGAATCGAGGCGCTGCTTGGAGAGCAGAAGGCCGGGATGGATGAGAATGATATCCTGAAGGAGGCCGCGCTCCTGGCCGAGCGCTCAGACATCAGCGAGGAGATTGCCCGCATGGACAGCCACCTCGAACAATTCGTTGGACAGTTCGCAAGCTCGGAACCTGTTGGAAGAAAGCTCGAGTTCATCTGCCAGGAGATGTTCAGAGAATCCAACACCATGGGCTCCAAGGCGCCCGGAAACGAGGTAGGAAGATTCGTAGTTGAGATCAAGGCCGAGGTTGATCGCCTCAAGGAACAGGTTCTCAACGTTGAGTAAGAGAGGACGTTTAATCGTCATATCGGGACCCTCCGGGGTCGGAAAAACCAGCCTCTGCGAGGCGCTGCTCAAGAGCTCGAGCTGCCGAAGGGTCGTCACCTGCACCACGAGACCTCCGCGCGAAGGCGAACAGGACGGACAGGATTATTTTTTTTTCGACAGGAACAGTTTTGAAGAAGGCCTCCGGGCCGGCCGCTTCCTCGAGCACGCTGAGGTCTACGGAAACCTCTACGGGACTCCGAGAGACCAGGTCGAGGAGGGGATAGAAAACGGGCACGAGCTGCTGCTCAACATTGATGTGCAGGGCGCCCGCCAGATCCGGGATTCGGGAATCCCGGAATTAATGACAATCTTTATTGATGCTCCCAGCGGGGAGGAACTCGAGAGGAGGCTCGTCAGCAGAGCCTCCGATTCAGATGAAGTAATCAGCCGGCGCCTGGAAGTCGCCAGGGCTGAAAGAGAGGAAAAATCCTCCTACGATCATGTCGTCGTCAACGGCAACTTCGACGAGGCGGCACTTGAGCTCGCGACAATTGTCGAGAGACCGGTAGAATCAAACTGAAAACAAACTGTAACCAAGAGTAAATGGAGAACTCGGATGCTTGATATCAACACGGAAGAAAAACTGGTCCAGATGGTCGGCGGCAAGTTCAGGCTGACCTCGCTTATGCAGAAAAGAATCGTCGAGCTTAACAGGGGCGCGCCGGCGCTGGTGGAGTTCGAGGACAACGATGAACCCACCCTGAAACAGATCGTCATCAAGGAGATCCTCGAGGGTAAGATCGAGTTGGCCAAACGCGAAGAGCTCGACCAGGCTCTGCAGGAGGCCGTGATCGCCGACAAGCCCGATGATGGCGAAGGCTCCGAAGGGGAAGGCGACGAGGACGGCGACGGAACCGAGGTCTACGGCTCCGATATCAAGAAGATCAAGGAGCAGCGGATCAAGGAATTGGCCGCGCTGCTGAACCAGAAGAAATAGAGCCCCGGGGAGATCCCCCAGGGTCGAGCAGGAGCAGGGGCGGCGTCTCCGCAGAGGAGACCGCGGCCCCTGGCGTGCAATCATGTCGAATATCTTGCTGGGAGTGTCCGCCGGAATAGCGGCCTACAAGAGTGCCGACCTCGCATCGAAGCTGACCCAGCGGGGTGACTCGGTCAGGACGATCCTGACCCCGAGCGCGCAGAAGTTCATCACCCCTCTCACCTTCCGCGCGGTCACACGCCAGGAGGTCTTCACCGACATCTTCGAGGACGATCCGGCCTACAAGGGAGAGCACATCTCGCTGTCGGAATGGGCCGACCTGCTGCTCATCGCCCCCGCCACCGCGGACCTCATCGGGAAGCTCGCCGCCGGACTCGGTGGCGACCTGCTGACTGTGACCGCCCTGGCCTTTGACAAGCCGGTGCTCTTCGCCCCCGCGATGAACGACCGCATGTGGATGAACCCGGTCGTACAGGAAAACATCTCCCGCCTCCAGGATGTGCTCGGCTACAGGCTCATCGACCCCGGCGAAGGACACCTTGCCTGCGGCTCGGTCGGCCCGGGAAGGCTGGCCGAGGTTCCGGAGCTCATCTCCCGCATCGACGAGGCGCTCCAGCTGGAGCCCGGAAGCGAATGAGCGCGGACTCGCGCTGTCTCATCCTCGCGGGACCGACAAGGGAATATATCGACCCGGTCCGCTACATCTCCAACGCATCGAGCGGGCTGCAGGGGATGGCTCTCGCCGAGGAGGCGCTCGGCCGCGGTTACGAGGTCGAGCTGATCCTGGGGCCGGCCGAATACGACCCGCCCGCCGGCGCCACGGTAATCAACGTGGTGAGCGCCGCCGAGATGCTCGCGGCCGCGCGAAAGCGCCATCCGAGCTGCGCCGTTCTCATCGGCGCCGCGGCGGTCAGTGATTTCAGGCCCGAGACCCCCCACTCCTCCAAACGCAAGAGCGGCGGTGACGACCTCGACCTCAGGCTCAAGGCCACCGAGGACATCCTTGCCCTGCTCGGCCGCGCGAAGAACTCGCGCGTCCATGCCGGCTTCGCCCTCGAAACCGAAGACCATCTTGCCAATGCTCGAGGCAAGCTCGAGGCCAAGAACCTCGACTGGATCGTCGTCAACGACGCCGCGGCGATCGGCCGTGAGAGCGGCGATTACCACATTCTCGGCGCCGATGGTTCCGAACACCCCCTCGGCCGCCTGAGCAAACGCGAGCTCGCCTCAGAACTCCTTGACCGCATCGAGGCCCCGGCCGCCTGCTCCTGAATCGGAGCCTGGCGCCTCTATAACGCGCCCCTAAAGAAACGGCGTAAAACTGCCGATAAAATGACAGGCGCGTTTGTCTCCAAGATGACGCGATTCCGCGGATTTTCCGCGCCCTGGTGAAACCCCTGTTGATGACGGTAGTGGATACATAAATCGATGCGCAAAGAGTCGTCCAACGAGGTCCTGGCGTTCCTGCTGCTGGGCCTTACCGCGTTTCTCGCGGTCTGTCTGTACACCTGGAACCCCGGCGACCTTGGACCTGGAAATGAAGCCGCCGCGAACATCTGCGGTCCTGTCGGCGCCATGCTCAGCGAATGGTTCATGAGCTGGATCGGCCGGATCGGCAGCTACGTGTTGACCATCATTCTCGCCCTCACGGGTATCTGTATGTTCTTCCGCCTCGAGGTCCGGCAGCCCGGCTGGAAGATCTTCGGAAGCCTCTGTCTCATCCTCAGCCTCGCCACCTTCGAGGTCGCCATCCACAGGAACGCCGGCAGCCCGGACTTCCTTGCCGGCGGCTACTTCGGCTATACCATCTTCGAGTTCCTCTTCGCGAATCTCCATATCGTCGGCACCTATCTCCTCCTCGCCCTGATCACCGTCGTCGCCTTCGCGGTGAGCACC
>DODI01000326.1:0-1666 GCA_003509045.1 Planctomycetota bacterium
CACGTTCTCCATCTCGCCACCTGCAAGGAGACGCCCGACGACGTCATGGACGTTACCGTGAAAGGGCTCTTCTGGCTCCTCGAAGGCTGCCGCTCCAGCGCAACCTTCGAACAGTTCATTCTCATCGGAGGCGACGCCGGGATGGGGCACTTCTTCTATCCTCATCCCATCCCGGTCACCGAGACCCAGGCTCACAGCGCCTACCCCGGCTGCTACGCNNGGCTACCGGGTCCGGGCCCTTTGCCACAATCGCCTGATTGAAGAAAGCGACCGTGTCGAAATTGTGCAGGGCAGCATTTCGGACCGGGAAGTAGCTGCCAGGGCGGTTGCCGGCGCCACCCACATCCTTCACCTGGCAACCTGCAAAGAAACTCCTGAAGACGTCATGGACGTTACGGTCAAAGGCCTCTTCTGGATCCTCGAGGAAGCCCGGGCTTCTAAAGAATTCGAACAATTCATTCTGCTGGGCGGAGACGCCGGGATGGGGCATTTCTTTTACCCGCATCCGGTTCCGGTTACCGAAGAACAAGGGCATTCGGCTTATCCGGGGTGTTATGCACTGTCCAAGGTCCTCGAAGAGGTCCTGGTTGAGCAGTACTGCATCCAGTACGACCTCAATGCCTGCTGCCTGCGAGCTCCCTGGATCATGGAGAAGGACGACTTCCGCTACACACTGAGCTTCTCACAAGAGGTTTTCGGCGGACCGCGCTGGTGCGACCTTGTCGAACCTGAAGAGGCTGCTGAATATGAGCGGGCCGGAACTGTTCCGGTCCTTTGTAATCCTGAGGGAGAAGCGATCTACCGCAATTTTGTCCACGTCAATGACCTGGTCTCTGCCATCCTACTTTCTCTCGGCAACCCGGCCGCCACCCAGGAGACCTTCAACATCTGTATGGACGAACCCGTCCACTACCGGAAAGTCGCCGAGCATCTTGCTGAAACCCGCCAGCTTGACAATGTAGACATCCCTACAGAATTCCACTCCACCTGGCTCGACAACAGCAAGGCCAGGTTCCTGCTCAACTGGAGTCCCGAGTACGACCTTGCCCGCCTGATCGATGAGGCCTGGGACTACCAGAGGCCCGACGACAACCCCCGCAAGATCTGGTATCCGGGATAAAAGAACCTCTCAAGGTTCCCCGGTACTGGCTCCACCCCCAGTTCCCCAGGGCCTTATAGGCTTATATCTTCCGGCCCAGCACAAAATTGAAAAACAAAAGAAAACTACTCCTAAGAACTTAACTGCACGGCATTCCTCATCGTCCATCACGTAACACTGGAGGAAGTCCTTACCGTTTGAATGAAGGAGGACGACCCCCCGTCTTCTCCTTTCCCTTGAGCAAGGCCAGCTTCATCAGGGCGTTTTCAATGTCCTGTTCCACTGGGTCGGAAATGCTTTTAAGTTCCGGGCTTAAAAACCTGGGCTCCATCCTGGCAAGCCACCTCCGCTTAACAGCGAGTTTTTGCGCAATGAAAAGGATTCCCCCGTGCCGGGTGCTACAATCGCGAGCCTTCCTCCAACAACAGGGATATTAAACACCCAAATGAGCAGGATCTACAAATACACTGTGCCCATCGGAATCGATTTCGGCCCTGGGGCGATTTCCGGCTTAGAAGGCATCCTTAAAGCCCAGGGAATAGCCCGGCCCCTGCTCCTTTGCGATCA
>DODI01000326.1:2072-15546 GCA_003509045.1 Planctomycetota bacterium
CAATTTGATGGAGTGGCCTCGAATCCAAGAGAGGAAAACGTCCTGGATGCGCTTGAGGTTTACCGGGAGCAGGACTGCGATGGGATTATAGCCTTGGGGGGCGGGAGCGTCATCGATGCCGCAAAGGGCGTCAGCCTCCTGGCCACCAACCCCGGCGACCTGGACGGTTTTGACATATTGAAAGGGGGCGCCACCAGGATCCATACCCCTCCGTCACCTGTGGTCGCCATTCCGACTACTGCCGGAACAGGGAGCGAGGTTTCTCGAGGGGCCCTCATCATCACTACCCGGGACGGCCTCACCCGAAAAATGATCGCTGCAAGCCCCCTTCTTGTCCCTCAACACGCCATCCTTGACCCTAACCTCACATTGAGTCTTCCGCCTCTCCTGACGGCAGGCAGCGGCATGGACGCTCTCTGCCATGCGATCGAAGAATATCTTTCGCCCAGAGAGCACCCTGTTGTGGAGGCCATCGCCCTGGGGGCTCTTGAACGGATAGCCCTGCACCTCCCAGCTGTAATGAAAGACCCTGGAGATATCGAAGGCAGATCCCAGACATTGATGGCAGCCATGATGGCTGGAATAGGCTTCGAGAAGGGCCTTGGAGTCAGCCACTCGCTATCTCACGCCATTGGAGCTCTGCATGACATTCACCACGGCACTCTCAACGCAGTCCTTCTTCCGGCCTCTTTCGAATTCAATCGAGAAGCGATCACGGAAGAGGCCGCGACCCGGCTCGCTGAGGCGGCTGGCATTAATGCCTCCAACTCAGAAAACCGTATAGACGGCATCATCTCGTGGGCCAGGAGTCTCAACGAGGAATTCTCGATCCCCCCGCGCCTGAGGGACATCGGTGTCCCGGGCGAAGATCGCGAAGTCCTCGTCGAGCTGGCAATGGCCGATCACTGCCACAGAACCAACCCACGCCGGTGCGAAAAAGCAGACATGGGAGAGTTCTGGGAGCGAGCCTGGTAAATCAGGCGGCCACGCGTTTTCTGATCAGAATCAACGCAGCTCCAATGCCGCCCAGTACAAGGAACAGGACAGAGGTCGTATTCGATCGACCTCCGCTAACCGGAGGCACCCCTGGATTGTTACTCGTAAGTACCTCGGCCGCTGGAAGTTGTGAATCTGGAGTCGCCACGGATTCAGGCGGCGATTCAACCCTGGCCACCTCGACCTCGGCTGTCTCAGCCTCTTCTTGCGCTGGAGCCTCCTCCGCAGGTTCGGGCACAGCTTCTGCGACATTCTCCTCGGCAACCTCTTCCGTCACGGTTGCCTCCTGGCTCTCATCTTCAGTGGAAGCAGGCGCTTCGGGAGCCTCAGCCGCGGTTGCATCGGTCGCGTCTCCTCCAGTTTGCGAAGCAACAGAATCCTGGGCTCCGGAATCGGCTGCATTTTCAACGATTTCGTCCAGCCTGACTGCAGATGCTGGAGGCCCGGCTCCAACGGGGGTACTCAAGCTTGCAAAGACTGCCCCTCGAGTCTGCTGAAGTATCTCGGCAACTTCGCTGCCCGTAGTGTCGGAAACTGGTTTTGCCTCAATAGGTTGCTCACTTTCTCCAGCGACAACCTCGGCGCGACCATCGGCTGCTTCTGCTACAGCTTCTGCTACAACCTCGGCCACAACCGCATCGGGGGCTTCCGGTTTAACCAGTCGGCTCCTGCGAATCCCTGCTGAGTTTGTGCAGCCCGAGCTGAAAACCATGAGCCCCACTGTCGCCAAACAAAACGACAGCTTGAACGCTCTATCCAACAAGTCCGTTCCGTTTATACCCGTCCAAAGCATGTTCCTTCTCCTCACTTTCTCTTACGTTGAGTACCCGTCAACTTGACTCATAAATAACTACCGAATCCGCAGTCCGACAATCCGTTCTCAGATCTTCCCGACCGTATGTTTAAAAACAGCCAAGCCGAGACACACAACTAACACGATCAAGTACCCTTTCGGGAAAACCGGAGGCTTTGCCGTGGCGTCTCCACCATCGCCAGCATCGGCAACCTCGCCCTCGGCTTCCGCCTCAGGGGCAGAATCTTCCGCCTCAGGGGCGGAACCTTCTTCTCCCGTCCGTTCAGTAGGCTTTCCAGCAGCAGGCTTGCCCGTTGCGGCCACATCTTGACTCTTTTCAGCTTGGTCCTGGGGAGCGTTCGCCGTGACAGCAGAGACCAGCACCGCAACAATCGAATCCGACTCAGTGCGAGCAGGGATGGCCTCCTCCACCTCAATCTCAGCTCTAATGTCTTCTGCCGCCAGGGCCAGAGCGAGCGCTACCGACTCGGCCGCTCCTTCCCCCTCAGGCTCCGGCGGTGGTTCTTCGATAATTGAACCGGAGCCGCCCCCCTCCTGCTCTGCTGGCAAATCCGGAAGGCCGCGAGGCTTCCCGTTTTCATCAGGAACTGACTCAGCTGATGTCGGCCCTATCTCCGCCTCAGCCTCCACCTCTTTGCCAGCGGGCTCTGCAGCGAGCGGTAAACTGGAAACCTTTGCCCCGCCTGCCGGCGTTGTCAGGCTCGCAAGAATCGGCTGCGCGCCCACATCGCTATTTTGGATGGAGTCCCTTTCAGGAATAGGAAAATGGCGTAAAGACAAAGAAGCGAACTTTGCCGGGGACTCCACAATCGAAGCCGGGGCGGCCTTAATCTGAGCCGGTGAATCTTCTTTTGTCTCACCCCCATCAGGCAAAGCCTGGTCCAGATCAGGGGTTTTCAGCCCATCTTCTGATCCGACAGACTCCCCCTGGAGCCCCTGCTCAGCAATATGCGCCTCAACAACATCGCCTGAGCCTGTACCTTCAATATTCACAACCTCTTTACTGGAAGTAGCTTGAGAGTCTTCAGATCGAACTGTTTCCACAATCACAGCTGGTGTTTCCCGCAACCCAGCTCTCTCGACTTGACGAACTTGCAAATTACAACCTGCTCCAACAAGCAGCACCAGGGCTACAACAACAAATTTGGCGGCCGAAGCCCCAAAAATCTTCTGAAGTCCCTGAAAGAGTACGTTTTTGCAGATATTTCCCATTAAGGACATATCCTGATCTCCTCTAAGAGGCTAAATATAGCCCAAAATTCAAAACTTCAAACCACGAAGAAAAATGGTGTTCAAGGCAAGTTTCAGATAACCGCATATCTCGTAAACCTTTACCTTTGCTGCTCTTAAATTGCCACAAAGGTTTGTTCTGTCGCAGCCGTCGTTGCTCTCGGCAATTCGGCAAATGGCGAGTCCTGGAAGGCGGCCAAGCAAAGGTCCAGAAATTCTGAAATACCCTTGAGACCCCGCAAGAACGCCATTCCAGGCAGAAATACGGACACGGACGACCGATCGGACCCATTCGGTCCAAATCTCCATATCCTTGCAGTTATTAAACTTGCGAGTCATCTCCACTTGACTACGCACTCCTCTAAGGCCCACGACGGGGCACAAAACAACGCTACGGGAAAATCTCCCGGAGCTATATCACTTCTTCACTATTCTCTATTCACTTGCTTTAGGCGCCGGAAAACCGAGGAAAACAAATGGTTCTCCGACCGGCGGGAAGATTAGCACGATCCCCTAACAAACGCCCGATAAAAATGCTTCTTTTATCTCGTACTGCTCTGGAGGCTTCTGTTGCTTAAGATCAGACACTTCGTCAATCTTCCTTATAATCCCTAAATAAACATTAACATTCTACTTACGTGGCTGAGCCCGTGAATCATCGATCGCCATGGGCGGTGTACCAAAAATGATGAACTTCAAGGACCCCCCATCTTGAGGTCTTGCCTCCAGGGAATGCGGAATCCCTCGCGGGATAACGGCAACTGCGCCCGGACGCAGAGAGTAAATCTCCCCGTCGATGTTCAGCGACCCCCTTCCATCCAATACATAGTAGACCTCATCGTACCCCTCGTGATAGTGGGTCGTCCCCATGCTGACCTCGACAATATGCACATTGGCCACCCCGCTTAGCCCTCCTGTAATCACCCTCCGAACATCTCCATATGGGCAAGAGACAGCTGGGGTCTCATCTAGATACCCAACCACAGGATTCCTTTCCACCATGCCGACTCCTTTGGAAGCAATTGCCTATTCAACAGTTATGACTGAGCCGCCACAAAAATGAGGGGCCCTGAGTGATCCATCACTCTACTCGCCTCGATGGATTCAATTATCTGAATTCAAACCACCAGGCCTGACCGGGTCTTCATCCTGACGAACAAAATTCAGGTATCCGATCATCATTTCTTCCCAGGTCTGGTCGCCCCAACGGACCCATTGACCGGGATCAGGGTTGGCGGGGTTGCCGGCCGAATTGTCAAAATAGGCCGTGCATTCGACCCTCGATCCGGCCGGTATACTGAGAGGCTTCTCGAGAAGATAGTGAGTCTGCCAATTGAAATCCCAGGCCGGAACATTCAAAAGAGTCTGCTTCTTCTCCCCAGGACTGTAAAGATCGAAACGGAAGCTCTTTCCGCGTAGATGCATGTGCGCCATCAGAGAGACAAGCCAGCTGTCTTGACGAAAAACATGCTTAGACATGACCTTATGGCTTTTTTCTCCTGGAGGGATCTTGAACCATGAGTTTAAGGCTGCCCGTGTATAAACCCGGCGCACAGGTTTTTCGGCAAAGATGAAACCGACCTTTGACCGATCTCTTGCCGGCTTCCCATTGGGAGTGTAATGGCATTGGAAGATGAGATCAGCCCCCGCCTTGACCAGCTTGGCTGACCCGGGAGGAAAGAAATCAGGCCCTTCGCCTGGCGCAGTCCCACAAAGCAGGTTTGAAAAAAACAAACCTCTTGCCCGTGCCTCTGGTGTCGCCGTAACGCCTTTCTTTTTACGATCTTCCGGCTCAGACACGAAAACTATCACATGATGCACGACATCTCTTGCACCAGGCCTTACTTCAGCTGCTCGAACCCAACGGTCTTTCTTGAAACCTGTTGGAACCACAAAATATTTATAGGGGATCGCTCCCCTGGCAGGCACCTCGAAGGCTTCGGGCATACTGAAAACCACATCGGGCTTACCAATAGCCCACCCAGAGGTGAATTTTCGCGGAACCGGCAAATCCTTGGAATCACCCTCAATTGCACCGTCATCAATCCACTTTATGATTTTGTTAATCTCTTCTTCTGAAAGACTTACGTCATTTTTAAACTTCCCATACTTAGGATCGGCTCCCCATGGCGGCATCTCGGCGGTTTTCACCGCTTTACGAATGGATCGCACCCAGGGCCTAACCTCCTTATAGCTCATCAGCGGCATCTCCCCGATCTCCCCCGGCCTGTGACATTTCTGGCAATTGGCCTGGAAAATGGGTGCGATATCTCTGCTGTAGGTCAGGGCAGCTTCTTTGGGCTCCGGTTCCTCTTCCGGAAACGAGAGGGAAAGCATGGAAAGGAGTACGACTTGGGATAGATGCATGGTGTTAGGGGGGCTCTGTCTACTACTCGATGATTCCCACTAAAAATACCGTCTATTGGTACCAATATCCAGTCTCCCACTATGTATCCGGCCATCAAGGGATGGCCCTGAGCATCGGCGATATGACAAGGAGTACAACTTTATGTTGACACCACTGTGCTTATGTAAAAACATGGGTAATTAGAAAAACTAACTCAAAGTGAGCAGCTTGGTCACGCTGCCGACCCTGCTCAAACAATCTATTGAAAGGTTGCTCATGAAGTTCTCTCTTTTTTCCGCGCTCCTGCTCGTTGCGAGCTTCGGCTTCAGCCCGCGCGCGCTCGAGGCGACCGAAGGTTCCAGGGAAACCATCCAATGGCACCTCGACTATTTCATCGATACTGAAGTTTTCAACAATGCCAACTACCAGACTGTCGGCGGCCCCTGGACCAGGATCCTCGACCCTGCCAGGGCACGAATCGACAACCGGCTGAACAGAATCCTGCAGACAACGACGGAGGATGGCCCCGGCTCGGTGGCCTACACCCTCCCGAAAACTCTGCTCCCCGGCGAGTACCCCCTGGAAATCGTCCTTGATATCGGCAAGGCGGGAGACGATCCGGGAGAGGGCGGCTTCCCCGGCGGCGGTAAGCTTCACGCCTTCCGCGCAGCGGGACTGGTCCTTCCCGAGCACCAGGTCATTCTTCAGAATGGAGACGCGGTCATCGCCTGGGCCGAGGTCACGCCTGAAGGTTCTGCTGTGCACCTCGGAGGAGAGCTTGATGAGTTCGGCTCAGCCATCAACCCGACTGCCTCCGCCCAGGGAGATGGAATCACCATCGACAACCTGGAGGAAGGGGCCTTTACCCGGCTTGTACTCAGAATTACCGAAGATTCCGTAGCCCTCGCTTACCATTCCGGTCAGCCGGAAGAGCTCTTTGGCCCGGCCTATGAGACCACCAATTTTGACGGCCTCGATTCCGACTACATCGAGCTCGCCTGCATCGAGCAGGCTGTGGACTCCGCAATTGACTCGGTTCGCTTCGCCACCAATGGCGGTCGAACCGGGCTTGTAGGAATCAACACCATAGCTGTCTTCGGGCATGAGCTTTCGACGGGAGTCGGCCCCTTTATCCGAGGCGATGTCAATGGAGACGGGGCGCTCGACATCGCGGATGCTTCCTTTGTCTTCAACTACCTCTTCCTGGGAGGCGAAGGCTCGACCTGCGTTTCTGCCATGAACAGCAATGCCGAAGATGGCCCGCCGAACCTGACCGCCGGAGTCTTTCTGCTGAACTTTCTCTTCATGGGTGGTTCGGCGCCGCCGGCCCCCTATCCGGAATGCGGCTCGTCATCTCTCCAGATCGACCTGGACCTCGGCTGCGAGTCCAGCAGCGCCTGCAATTAAGGCCTCACCGATCCAACCAATGCGGCCGCCTGCTTGCCTGGCGGCCGTTTTTCTATAACCTCCACTGAACTTTCACACAGTCGCCACCGCACCTCAACAGAGAGCCCCGCATGAAAGAACTCGACGCGCCGAGCTGCGCCCCCAACAGGTACGCTGTCGCCGCTGTTTTTACCTGGCTCGCCGCGATGCTCCTTGTCACCGGCCTGCGCGCAGAAACTCTTCCCTTCACCCTTGTCGTTCTCCCAGACACCCAATGCTACTGTGACACCCGGCACTCCCAATCCGCAAAAAAATGGGGCGGGGATTTGAGACGCTACTTCTTCGACCAGACCCGCTGGATTTGCCAAAACGCAGAGAAGCTCAACATCGCATTCGTCCTCCACGAAGGCGACATCACCCAGACAGACCACCCCGATGAATGGAAGATCGCCGTAAAGGCCATGTCCATGCTCGACGGCAAGGTCCCCTATTGCCTTTGTCTCGGAAACCACGACATGGGCTACAGGAAGACCGGCAACTCTGCTGACAGCTACTCAACGGCCCATGACAGGAAGACTTTGTTTAACAAGTACTTCCCTCGTTCAAAATTCAGCAAGCTCAATCAGTTCGGGGGTTCCCACGAGAAAAAGAACATGGACAACTCCTACTGGAAATTCGAGGAGGCCGGGATGAAGTTCCTCATCCTTGCCCTTGAATTCAAGCCAAGGGATGAAGTTCTCAAGTGGGCCTCATCGGTCACCAAGGCCCATCCGGAACACCGGACCATCGTTCTCACGCACAGCTACCTTGACACCCAGAGCAAGCTGACGAGATCCGGCTATTCGATTGAAGGGAACCTGGGCGAAGGAATCTGGAACAAGTTCGTCGCTAGGCATTCCAATATTTTCATGGTCCTCTGCGGGCATGTTCTCGGTGAAGCCTATCTCAAATCGAAGGGAGCGTCCGGCAACGAGGTCCACCAGCTGCTGAGCGACTACCAGGGCCTGAAGAATGGCGGCGAATCCTGGCTCCGATACATGACCTTCCATCCAGGAAAAGACCTTGTTGAGGTTTACACCTACAATCCCGCCCTTGGCTCTTTCAAGAAGGGGCCAAAAAGCCGGTTCTCACTCAAATACGAGATGTTAAAAGCCGCTCAAAAGACGACGGAGCAATAGCTCAAGTTCTTCAATGCGGGTCGGCCCCCGCGCCTTCTCCGCCGAAGCCCCGAATCTTCCTGCGACCCAGATGGTGGTTGAGAGCCCCTATTTCCTGCCATAGCCCCTCGCATCGACCGGTATTATTCTCATTAAATTGAAGACGGGTTCCGAATACTTGCCGGCTGAACGCACATCTATTTTGTCGCTCAAAAGAAGATACATCTGGCTAATGATTTAAGACTATCTCCCCCTTAAGCTTGCAATGTTTCATGAAGGCTCCATTTCTATCATTGAGGCTTCGAGAGGAAAGCCTTCAACCGATAACCATCTCTCGGGCGGTTGATTCGGCCGCCTTAGCCTCTTCAATTCCTTGGCTAATGTAGACTTACAATACAGGTTCTAGTGTGGACCTCGCTGTCGCGCGCCTCTCGTGGGGGCCTCCAGTCCCACCACTGCGCCAGCTCAGACAGGAAGCATCTGCGGAGATGCCTTCCAGAAAATACTCTCTGAAAAATTCGGGGAAATATCCTAATAATTTCCCCGGGACAAGCGACTTATTAGGTGATGTTTACGTGGCTGAAAATCAACAAATGACAGACCGGAGCCTGCTCGAGGCCTACGCCGATAGTGGCGATACTGAATGCCTCGGGATCCTCCTGAAACGCTACGAAACTTCACTCATACGTTTTGTTTCAAACTTCCTGGGAGATGAAGGTGCCGCCCAGGACATTGTCCAGGAGACCTTCCTCAAGGTTGCCCGGCGCCCCGGGAAACTTCTTGGAGTAAGGAGCCTCCACAACTGGCTTCTCAAGGTTGCGCGCAACCAGAGTATCGATCATCTCAGGAGGGTGATACGCCAGCGTCGACACAAAGAAAATCTTCAACAGGAAGCGACGCGGCAGGCCGCCCAGGTTGAAACCGCCAGTGAGAAGCTCGAACAGACTGAAAGAAGCGCCCGGGTCAGAATAGAAATCAATCGTCTTCGCCCACGGCTCAAAGAGGTGATGTTGTTGAAAGTCCAGGAATCGAAAAGCTACAGAGAGATCGCGGAGATCACCGGGCTGACTGTTACCAATGTGGGCTACCTGGTCCACCAGGCCATGCAGACGCTCAAGGCGAACCTGCGAGATCTCCGGGAGGATAGTTGATGAGCCATGTCGAACATGACAACCCGGCTTTCAGCAGAGACCCCGCTGCTGAAAGCGACTCAGATCTTCGCTATCTCCTGAGCGCCTACCTGCTCGACAGCCTCTCGGAAGAAGGACGGGCTGAGGTTGAGCGGCAGCTCGAGAGAAGCGAAAGCTGCCGCGGAGAGCTCGAGGAGCTCAAGGCTACCCTTGAACTGGTAACCGATGCCCTTGCAGGCGAAACCGAGAGCTCTCCTTCATACTCTTTCCAGCAACGCCGCATGGAAAGAGTTCTCTCTGCCAAAAAAAGAACCTGGCCTCTGCGGGTCCGCTTTCCATCCAGACGGCTCACCGCCGCCGCGGCCGCCCTGCTCCTGGTTTCAGTGACAGCCTTTGCTTTCCTTGCCTACAGAGGGCTCGGCTCACTCGCCCCTGGAATGCAGGAGGCCAGCTACTCCTCAGCCACGCTTGACATGGACTCGGCCGGAAGGATCGGAGGCCTCGCCCCTCAGTCTGGCTCGGCGGGCCCCGTGGCCGAGTCGCGGAAATCCAGCAGATCGCGCTCACTCCGAAGAATAGAGAGCCCATCCGACAAAATCTCCGACGACAGCTTTTTCGCCGCGGATGAAGCATCCTTCGGCGACGATGCAGGCGAAAGGGTACCGGCAACAGAGGAAGAGCTCGAGGAGGGAGACGCAGAACTCCCGCAGGCCGGCAAGCCCACCGCTCAGAGCTCTTTGTCAAGAAAGAGAATGTCCCAGAAGCTGAGAGAGGCCACCAAAATTGCGCCCGCCACGGCTCCCTCCGCCGCGGCTGCGCCCCCTCCGGCTCCCGAGAGGGTCAAGCAGGGCAGGAAGGCCGAGGTCAGCGCCGCGAAGGCGAGCAAGGATGGAGAATCGAAGCGCTCCCCCTCAAAGAAGGAAGGAGCGTCGGCCGTCGTCGATAACATCGGCATCGGAGGAGGTGCCGCCGGAGCCTACGGGTACCGGTACGCTAAAGGCAAGCTTGTTAAAGAGAAGGCGAAGTTTGGAGCCACAGCGAGTAACGAGAATGCGAAGCGAGACGCCAAACTTGCTGAATCCAGCCTTGTCCAGGCAGGCGAAGCGGCCGTCTCCGGCCTTGCGCGCACATCCACCACACCGAGTTCAAGCGGCAAGCTGAATCTCCGGGAGAAAGAGGTCCAGCAACAGAAGCGGCAACTCCTGGGAAAGGAGAGCGGCTCCGAGCGCCTCCGCCCGAAGACCATCAAAGAGCCCATCATCATGCGCAAGATCGAGGCCGAGGGAGAGAATATGGACCTTGGAAAGATCACGGACGCAAGCCAGAGCCGCCAGGAAGAAAGCCGGGTGTTCAATGCCGGAAGAGACGGGAGAAGGGTGGATGGCAATGATGAACAACGTGCCGGCGCCAACCTGTTTTTTGAGCAACTCGGCAACTCCAGCAAGCAGAACGACGCCCCCGGCCAATGGCATGCTGACGAGAGCTACAACCTGAACATCAAAAATACAAATAATGGCTATCGCCCCCTCGGCCTCGACCGGCTACACCCACAAAACCAATCCCAGTCGGACGCCTCCCCTCAGGACGACAGGGTCCAGACCATCAATGAGCAGGTCCTGAACAACTTCGCCTTTTACAAACAGCTCGATCCCAACCTGAGCTACGACCAGTTCAATTCCCGGGCTCTTGTCATACCGCCCCCAGCTCTCGGCGACGAGGGGCTCGGAGAGAAAGGCTTCCGCGCAAAATACGGGGTCAACCCTTTCGTCGCCGCAAGCCGGGACCACCTGTCCACCTTCGGCATGGATGTAGACACTGCCTCCTGGGGGCGAGCCCGTGAAAGTATCCGAAACAAAACACTCCCGCCTCCACAGACCATCCGGGTGGAAGAGTTCATCAACAACTTCTCTGACGAACGGCCAGGCAACCCGAACACCGTCTTCTCGGTTTACACCGAGGGAGGCCCCTCCCCCTTTGGAGACCACGGCCTGGAGCTGATGCAGATAACTCTCAAGAGCCGGGAGTTGCGTACAGGCGAGCGCAAGGATGCGATCCTGACATTCGCGGTCGACACCTCTGGATCCATGGCGGCTGACGGAAAAATCAACCTCCTGAAAAAGAGCATTCGGACCCTTGTCGACAAGCTGAACCCCGCTGACCGGGTGGCCATCATCGCCTTCTCTACAAATGCCTACGTGGTACTTCCGCACACGCCCGTTCGCCAGAAAGCTGAAATACTTGGCGCCATCGAGAGCCTGACGCCTATTGGCGGCACCAACGTTGAAGCCGGAATTGATCTCGCCTACAGGCTTGCCGGCGAATCAAGCCACAAGCGCGCGGCCAACAGGGTCATTCTCTGCTCCGATGGCGTCGCCAATCTCGGAGCGCGGGGGCCTGGAATCATTCTGAAAAAAATAGCCCGGTTCGCCAGTGAAGACCGGATCGCGCTCTACACCTACGCCTTCGGGTCCGGAGGCCGGCAGGCGGTCAAGGGCGACAAGATGCTCCAGCAACTCGCCAATAGAGGCGACGGCCGCTACCAGTATGTCGACTCCGGCAGCTCCGCCAAAAAAATCTTCAGTGTCCCTGATGAGCTCCAGGTTCTTGCCGGCGATGCCAAGATCCAGGTAGATTTCAACCCGGACGTGGTGAGCCATTACAGGCTCCTGGGGTATGAAAAGCGCGACATTGCCGATAAAGATTTCCGCAATGACAAGATAGATGCCGGCGAGGTTGGACCGGGCTCTACTGTCACGGCCCTGTACGAGATCAAACGGTCAAGGCCTGTCGGCAGCATAGGCCGGGTCTACCTGCGCTACAAAGACGCCGTCTCCAGCACAGTCGAAGAGTTCAACTACGAACTCCATCCCGGAGTGCTCGCCGGAGACTCCAGGGACACCTCGGACCGGTTCCGCTTCATCGCCTCGGTGGCGGAGTTTGCCGAGCTCCTCCGGGGCAGCTACTACGCCAGGAATGGCTCCTTTGGAGCCGCTCTCCAGCTAATGAGCGGAGTCTCAATCGATTTCAAGAAACGCAACGACTGGAAGGAAGCCTACAGGTCCATTTCTGCTGCCCAGGGGCTCTCCGCCGTGCAAACGCTCAATTCCATCAGATAGAAAAACTAACGGGTTCACCCGATTCAATGCAAAGACACCAGGCAACCAAACTACGGAGAAAACCAATGAGCCGCATCTGCCCCTTCTTTCTGGCGCTCTTCCTTGCGCTGGGGATGCTCCCCGCCCAGGAGCCGCCAGCTCCCGCCCCTGTCACTGAAAAGGGGCTGGGGACGCCGGTCGTCATCCGGGAGCAAACAGTTTACGTGCCCTACACCAAGCTGAAGGATGTATTCGAGAAAGAGGGCCGCGGAATCTTCCTTCCGTACGAAGAATTTCTCAAGCTCTGGCGCGCCGCCAATCCCACACCCAACCCGGTCGAGCCCGATGGCCCCCCCGCGGAGGCTGTCGTCCAGTCAAGCCCCTACAAGGGAAAGGTTGTCGGCGACCTGGCCCTGTTTGAGGTCAGCTATCACGTCGAAGCGCTGAAGAACGGCTGGGCGCTGGTCAAATTGCCTCTCTCAGGGGTTGCTGTCGAATCGGTTGACCTTGGAGATTCCAAGGCGCTTTTCGCCACGCATGGCAAGGCCTACGGACTCCTGTTGCCTGAAAAGGGGCCCTACGACCTGAAGCTCCGGTTCTCAGTAAAGGTTCAAAGTTCCCCCGGAATCAAGAAATTGTCTTTTGGGCTCCCCCCGGCGGGCATCACCAGCCTCGAGCTCGCAATACCCGAAGCCGACGCAAGGGTTGACGTGACGCCGAAAACCGCCGCCACGAGGATCACGGCTGCGGGAGAGCAAACCCTGGTCACGACCTTTGTTGGCAACTCCAGCAATGTCGAGATCAACTGGATGCCGCCCATCGGAAAGGCCGCTGAAGATGCCGCGGTTCTGATCGCGAAGCAATACGCCAAGGCCTACCTGGGAGAGAGAATCCTCAGCCTGGAGACCACCATCCAGTACGACCTGGCCAGGGGCGAGGCGCCCGGCTTCAAGCTCAACGTCCCGACAATCGACAACACTAGATTGTTGTACGTCCGAGGCGACAACATTCGGCGCTGGGACCTCGAAGGCTCCGCCCTTACCGTGGAGCTTCACTCCCCCGTCAAAGAGACCTATTCGCTCAAGCTTGGCTTTGAACGGGTTCTCCCCGAAACTCCCGAAACTATAGCCGTCCCTGTCCCCAGGGCAGAAGGAGTGCTTCGTGAATCCGGCTGGCTGGCCCTCGGCCACGACTCCGGCCTCAAGGTGAATATTTCAAGCTCCACCGGCTACAGCCAATTGGATCTTGGAGAGGTGCCAAAAACCATCGCCCTGAATTCCAGGGTCGGATTCCAGTACCTCGCCCCCCCCGAGCCTCTC
>DODI01000149.1:0-716 GCA_003509045.1 Planctomycetota bacterium
CTGGCCAATTCGATGGCCAGGATCCTGGGGAAGCCTCTGGTGCCGGTGGAGATCCTGACCTTCGGCGATGGCGAGAAGAAGGCTGTCGTGAAGGAGAACCTGCGCGGCAAGCATGTCTACGTCATCGCCACCGTAGGTTATGGCGAAGACCCTGATGTCTCGCTTGCCAACGCGCTCAAGATCCTCTCGACGCTGAAGCGAACCTGCAAGGTGCGGCAGATCAACTTCGTGGTTCCCTGCCTCTGGTACCAGGCCCAGGACAAGACCCACGCCCGTCGGGAGCCGATCACGGTTCGAGATGTGGCCGATGACCTCATCCGCCGCGGCATGAATCATATCATCGTCACCTCGCTGCACGCGGAGCAGATAGAGATCGCCTTCGACAGCTTCGACCACCTGAAGATGGAGCCGCTGTTCAGTGACTATCTCAACCATCGTTTTATCGAGCAGGGCGAGAAATTCGTTCTGATCTCTCCGGATGATGGCGGCGTTCGCATGCGCGAGGAGCTCTTCAAGAACATGAGCCCTGAGTGGGTGGCCGGCCAGGCCGCTGTCCACCAGCTGCGGGTGAGAGGTTCGGTTGACGAGAAGCAGGTCCTCGATTTCGTGGGAGAGGTCGATGGAACCGTCGGTGTTATCCTCGATGACATGATGCGTTCGGGTTCGACCATGTTCCAGGCGGCCAAGGCGGCCAAGGAGAAGGGCGCCAAGAAGGT
>DODI01000149.1:1094-4648 GCA_003509045.1 Planctomycetota bacterium
GATGAGCGGCTTGCGGACTCGGCTCTCGACGAGCTGATCTGTACCAATAGCCGCGGCGGTCTCGAGGAGCGCCTGGCCGCAAGCGAGATTCTCCGTGATCGCCTGACGGTCCTGGACGTGGCTCCCTATCTTTCCAAGGCGCTGATCAATTTCCAGACCGGCGGTACGGTCAAGGACATGATCGCCGGCGTTGGCGAGCTGAAGGAGCTCTACCGCGTGATTCATCTCGCTGGCTCCAAGCTGAGCAGCGAAGACTCCTGAGCCGTTCCCGCGCGGGAGTGTCTCAGCTCGGGTCGTAGGCCAGGTTCTGCGCCAGCCATTTCTCGACTTCGGAGGGGGCCAGGCCCTTTCTCTCCGCATAGTCAAGCACCTGGTCCTTGTCGATCCTTCCAACGGCGAAATACCTGCTCTCGGGATGTCCGAGGTAGAGCCCGCTGACCGCCGCGGCGGGGTACATGGCGTAGCTCTCGGTGAGCTCGATGCCGGTGTTCTTCCTGACCTTGAGGAGCTCCCAGATCGTTGGTTTCTCGGTATGATCCGGGCAGGCCGGGTAGCCCGGGGCGGGCCTTATTCCGCGGTAGCGCTCGGCGATCAGGTCCTCGCAGCTCAGCTCCTCGTCGACGCCGTAGCCCAGGTTCTCCCGCGCCCTGCGATGCAGAAGCTCGGCGAAGGCCTCGGCCAGCCGGTCCGCCAGGGCCTTGGCCATGATGGAGCTGTAGTCGTCGTTGTCGGCTTCGAACCGGGCACAGATTTCATCGAGGCCGAAGCCTGTCGACAGCGCGAAGGCCCCGATATGGTCCACCTTACCGCTCGAGGCGGGAGCGACAAAATCGGCAAGGCAATACTGAGGTTTTCTCCTGTCGCGCTGGTGCTGTTGACGGAGGAAATGCAGGGTGGCGAGGGTCTCTTTCTGCTCGGCATCGGCGTAGAGCTGAACGTCATCTCCGTGGGAGTTGGCCGCGAAGAAGCCGGTGACGGCCCGGGCCTCGAGGAGCTTCTTCGAAACGATGGTTTCCAGCAGGCCGAGGGCGTCGTCGTGCAGCCCGCGGGCCTGTTCACCGACGATCGGATCCTCTAACACCTTCGGGAATTTCCCCGAGAGCTCCCAGGCCGCGAAGAACGGCGACCAGTCGATATAGGGGACAATGTCCTCCAATGGGAAGCTCTCCAGGACCTCGATGCCCGTTCTCGATGGCGCCGAGAGCTCCCTGGCATCCCAGTCGCTCTGGAAGCCCAGCCGCCGAGCCTCGGCGATGTCGAGGATCGAGGCGGGCTTCGACTGCGCGCTCTCGTATTGCCGGCGGGCCTTGTCCTGCGCCTCCAGGTTCTCCTCGATGAAGGCGCTCCTGTTCCTGCCATCGGGGCGCAGGGTGGCGCAGACACCGACAGCTCTCGATGCATCCAGCACATGGACCACGGGGTGCGAGTACCGGGGCGCGATCTTGATGGCTGTATGCGCTTTGCTTGTTGTCGCCCCGCCGATCAGCAGGGGTGTCGAGAAGCCGGCCATCTCCAGCTCTGAGGCAACCACCATCATCTCGTCGAGTGAGGGAGTGATGAGGCCGCTCAATCCGATCAGGTCCGCGTTGAGCTCTCGCGCTGTCTCAAGAATCTTTTCACAAGGCGTCATGACGCCCAGGTCGACGACGTCCCAATTGTTGCAGCCCAGGACGACACCCACAATGTTCTTGCCGATATCATGGACGTCGCCTCGTACCGTGGCCATCACGATGCGGCCCTCGGCGCTTCTTCCCGAGCCCCTCTCTTTTTCCATGTAGGGCTCGAGCCAGGCCACGGCCTTTTTCATGACCCGGGCGCTCTTGACGACCTGCGGGAGGAACATCTTTCCTTCACCGAAGAGGTCACCGACGATCTTCATGCCGTCCATCAGCGGCCCCTCGATGACCTCCAGGGGCCGGTCGACGAGCTGGCGCGCCTCCTCCGTGTCGCTCTCAATGAAGTCTGTGATGCCGTTTACCAGGGAGTGGCTCAGCCGTTCGGCGACCTCCTTCTCGCGCCAGGCGAGCCTGCCGTCGTCGTTTTCTTTTTTCCGCCCGGGGTCTTCGAGCCCGGCGGCGTACTCGACCAGGCGCTCGGTGGAGCCCTCGCGCCGGTTGAAGAGAACGTCCTCGACAAGCTCGAGCAGCTTCGCATCGATCTCCTCATAGACCTCCAGCATGCCGGCGTTCACGATCGCCAGGTCGAGACCGGCCTCAATGGCGTGAAACAGGAAGGCCGAATGCATCGCCTCGCGGACCACGTTGTTGCCCCGGAAGGAGAAGGAGATATTGCTCACCCCGCCGCTGGTGCGGGCGCCGGGGCAGCGCTTCTTGATCCCCCGGACAGCCTCGATGAAGTTGATGGCGTAGTCGTTGTGTTCGGTGATGCCGGTGGCGACGGTTAGGATGTTAGGGTCGAAGATGATGTCTTCCGGGTCGAAGCCGACCTCCCGGGTCAGCAGGCCGTAGGCCCGTTCGCAGATGCTGATCCGGTCTTCGAGGCCGGTCGCCTGGCCGGATTCATCGAAGGCCATCACGACCACGGCCGCCCCATACTGTCTCGCCAGGCGAGCCTGTTCGAGGAAGCTCTCTTCGCCTTCCTTCAGGCTGATCGAGTTGACGATGCATTTTCCCTGGGCGCATTTAAGACCGGCCTCGATAACGGACCACCTGGAGCTGTCGATCATGATCGGCACCCTGGCCAGATCCGGCTCGGAGGCTATGAGGTTGAGGAAGCGCGTCATTGAGCCTTCGGAATCGAGCAGGGCCGCATCGAAGTTGATGTCGATCACGTTGGCCCCGTTGTCGACCTGCTGCCGGGCAATGGAGAGGGCCTCCTCGAAGTTTTCCTCGAGGACAAGCCGACGAAAGCGTGGTGAGCCGGTGACGTTGGTCCTCTCGCCAACCATCACCAGGGGGACCCTCTCGCCTTCGAGCTTGAGAGGCTCGAGGCCGCTGAGCCGGGTGGCGGCCGCTGTCTTTGGCAACTCGCGGGGCGCGCAGGTCTTGACCCTCTCGGCTATGGCGCGGATATGCTCCGGCGTCGTACCGCAGCAGCCGCCGACGATGTTGAGCAGCCCCTCACCGGCGAGGCCGCCGAGGGCGCTGCTGGTGTTTTCGGGAGTTTCGTCATAGCCCGTCTCGCTGAGAGGGTTGGGCAGCCCGGCGTTGGGGTAGCAGCTCAGGTGACAGTCGGCGATCTGGGAGAGCTCCCGGATGTAGGGCCGCATCGCCGCAGCTCCAAGGGCGCAGTTGATCCCGATGCTCAGGGGCCTTGCATGGCGAATCGAGTTCCAGCAGGCCTCGGCGGTCTGGCCCGACAGGGTTCGTCCCGAGGCATCGGTGATGGTGATCGAGAGCATCACCGGCAGCCGTGAGCGGCGCTCCCGGAAGAGCTCCTCGAAGGCGAAGATGGCGGCCTTCAGGTTGAGGGTGTCGAAGGTGGTCTCGGCCAGCAGGAGGTCCGCCCCTCCCTCGATGAGCCCCTCGGCCTGCTCCCGGTACGCCGCGACCAGCTGGTCGAAAGTTACAGCCCTGTAGGCCGGGTCATCGACG
>DODI01000322.1:0-5697 GCA_003509045.1 Planctomycetota bacterium
CTCTACATCGATACCGGCAACGAATATCATATCGGCATCGAGACGGTCTACAGGGGGCGGCTGCCGGTCCCTACCATCCTGGCAAGTTTCCTTCCAGACAACCGTCAGTTCGAGCTCAACGGTCTCCTCGTACTGGATGAAGACATGAGACCGCTGAGCCTGAGAATGAACCTGTCGCTGGCTACCTTCAGACGGCAGACGGAGACGGCCAGGGCAAGCTTCCTCCTGGTCGGACGCGACAGGGGAGACCAATTCCTGGTCGAGCTCTTTCACGAAGAAGATGAAGCGGCCCTGCTGGCCGTCAAGCTCCCCAGCGACAAGCTCACACTCTCCAACGGATTGGCCCCGACAATCCCGATAGCCGGACTCAAGCAGGGAAGAACCTACCGTGTACCGGTCTTCGACCCGTTATCATCCCTGGGCTTCGGCTCCGAATCGGCGACCATCGAGGTGCTGCGCAAGGAGGCGCGAAAGATCGAGGGGCTCTTTGTCGACACCTGGGTCGTGGAGACCCGCTACGGCTCAAAAACAATCAGCTCCTGGGTGACCTCCGGCGGCGAGGTCCTGAGACAGGAGCTGGGACCTCCCCTTGACCTGGTCATGACAAAGGTGACCAATAGAAAACGCGCCCTGGAAGGACTCGGTAAGAGAACGCCGGGAACCGGAAAATGACTGGAGCTGCTGATGATTGAAATACACGACCTGGTGAGAAAATACGGCGAAAAAACAGCTGTCGACCAGCTCAACCTGCGAATCCCCGCCGGCGTCTTCTACACCTTCCTGGGACCCAACGGGGCGGGAAAGACCACGACCATGAAGATCATGGCCGGCCTGCTCAAACCAAGCGATGGAGAGGTGCTCATCGATGGCATCGATATCACCGCGAATCCGACCGAGGCGAAGAAGAAGATCGGCTACATCCCTGACCACCCCTACCTCTACGACAAGATCACCGGTTGGGAATTCCTGCAGTTCACCGGAGGTCTCCACGGCCTCGAGCCTGCGGCGCTCTCCTCTAGCGCCGAGGAGCTACTCGATTATTTTTCCCTTTCAGAAGATGCCCACCAGCTCATCGGCGCCTACTCTCACGGCATGCGGCAGCGGCTGGCCTTCTGCTCCTGCTTCCTTCACGATCCACGGGTGGCTATCATCGACGAGCCCTGGGTTGGCCTGGATCCGCGCAACATTCGCAGCGCCATCGAGTTCCTGCGCGGAAGATGCGAGACCGGCGTCACGATCTTCATGTCCACCCACTCGCTTGATATCGCCGAGAACATCGCCGAGCGCCTGGGGATCCTGAACCACGGCAAGCTCCTCTACGATGGAACCCTCGAGGATCTGCGCTCAGCGGGGAACGGCTCCGACCTCGAGGAGATCTTCCTCGAAATGACCGACTGAGAAGCCCACATTGATCGGCTGCAGCCATGACGAAGCCCGCCGCAGGGTGTATTCTATGGATTCGATTTTTCGGCTCTTTATTCCAATCACCCAGCCTCTCGAGAGAAAAGATGACCAAGCTGCTTCCCCTCCTGGCCCTCGTCACCATCTCCTGCTCCACCCACGAGCGTGCCAACGATACTCCTACGGCCCGGGTTGATTTCGAGACGTTCTTCACCGGCAAGACCCTGCGTTTTGACTACAACCACACGGGTATCGCCGCGGAGGAACATGTCAGCCTCGACCAGATCCGGCTCGAGGGAGACTGGCCCGGCTCGAGAAACATCCTCGTAGATGACACCGGGCTGGGGAAATACATCTTCTCGGTCCGGGACCTCGCGACAAAGCGAGTCATCTATTCGCGCGGATTCTGCAGCATCTACGGTGAGTGGGAAACCATCGGCGAGGCGAAGAAGGGCATCTGGAGAACCTTCCACGAATCCCAGCGCTTCCCCGAGCCCAGGAAGAAGGTCCAGCTCGCTCTCTCCAAGCGCTCAAACGATGGGACCTTCAACGAGATCTACTCCGGCGTGATCGATCCCGCGAGCCGGTTCGTCAACCGATCCCCTCTCAACGCCCCGGGCGAGGTCATCAAGATCTTCGAGAGCGGCCCGGCAAAGAACAAGGTCGATTTCCTCATCCTGGCCGACGGCTACAGCGCGGCGAGCAGAAAAAAATTCGAGGCGGACGTCCGCCGCCTGGTCGAGGCCATGTTCAAGGTGGAGCCCTTCGCCTCCAACCGGGAGAACTTCAACGTCAGGGCCCTTCACATCGACTCGGCTCGAGATGGAATCACCAACCCGCGCGGCGGCAAGTGGAACGACACCCCGCTGGGCCTGAGCTTCAACGCCTTCGACTCCGACCGCTACGTGCTCTCGTACAAGAACCGCGCCATCAGGGAATCAGCCGCGCTGGCGCCCTACGACATGCTCTTGCTCCTGGGCAATACATCGAAATACGGCGGCGGCGGGATCTTCAACCTCTGGTCGACCTGCACCGCCGACTCATCCCAGGCCGCCTACGTCTTCGTTCACGAGCTTGGCCACTCCTTCGCAGGACTCGCCGACGAGTATTATACCTCCTCGGTTTCCTACGAAGACTTCAACCCCCCGGGAATCGAGCCCTGGGAGCCGAACATCACCGCGCTGCTTGACCCGGAAAACCTCAAATGGAAAGATCTCGTAGCGGAAGGCACCCCCCTGCCGACGCCCTGGCGTCAGGAGAGCTACGACAAGGCCTCCTACTCCTACCAGAAAAAGCGCAAGGAGCTCATCGACTCGAAGGCCTCCACTGCCGAGATGGAGAAGCTCTTCTCAAAGGTTAAGAAGACGACCGCCCCCATGCTCACCTCGGAGAAGTACGCCGACAAGGTGGGCGCCTTCGAGGGAGCGGGCTACCGGGCGAAGGGACTCTATCGCTCGGAGACCGACTGCATCATGTTCACCCGCAACCCGCAGAAGTTCTGCCGGGTCTGCTCGCGGGGACTCGATCGGGTCATCCGGATGTACACCGAGTGAAAGCGGTCCAGGGGCGAATCGTCAGTCGCCGGGTGAAATCACCGACTCGATGGCCGCGAGCAATTCCTCCGGCTCATCAGTCCTGAGCTGCCCCATGTAGCCGCCACCGATCTTGAACTGGACCAGGTCGAAGTCATCCGTGGTCTTCACCATGGCAGGCTCCAGGATATCGGAGACAGGAAATCTTTTTGCCTTGATCCCCAGGACCCGTGATTCAACGACCGCGTCGGCCGACACCCGCACGGTCAGGCCATGGACAGGGAGCCAACATGCGTAAAGCGCAGAGACAAAGAAAAACCAGAGCAGATACGCTCCGGGGGCCGGGTCGCCCAGCAGGCTCAGCAAGCTCAACAACTCCAACACGATCCCCGCCGCGACGAACAGGCAGATCATGATCACATTGAGCTTATAATTGAACTGGTTAGGCCGGATCGTATGTTCGTATACGTGGATGGGGCCGCCCTCAGCTGATCTCCCAGTCAACCACCCCGCGCTGCTCCTCGGGTACCTTCTCGAAGGCTTCCTCGAGCGCCTCGGCGTCGAGCTCAGGGGGAGTCTTGACGATGAAGGTGACCCGGCCCTTGGTCAGGTTCTTACGCTCGCGGATGACCGCGCAGCCGGCCTCCCCGAGAATCCCGCGGTAGGTTTCCGCCGCCGCAAGGATATCGACATCTTTGAGCCCCTTGACTGCGACCCGCCCGGCGTTCTGAGATTCGAGATACCAGATGAGAACCCAGCCGATCAGCGTGGCCAGCACAGCCCCGACAAAGATCTTGAGCCCGCAGCAGAGCCCGACGACCGTCACCAGGATGACCCGGCCGGTGTCCTTCGCCTCTCCCACCACGGTGCGAAAGCGCAGCAGGCCGCCGATACCGAAGATCACCAGCGCCATGGGCGGATAGGTCTGGACCAACTGGGCGATAAGAGCCCCCACCATGGCATACATCAGGAAGGTCTTCGGCTGCTCGAACTCGGTGATGTTCGAGGCCTTGCGGCGGGTGGATGGGTGGTAGGCGATAACCGCGGCCAGGATGATCGAGAGCAGCAACATGAGGCTGACATCTACAATATAGGCAATGTTACCGAAATTCTCCCACCCCTCCCAGAGATCTCCCCAGTCGTCCGTCATCGGGCGGGCTTGAGGTGACATACCCGAAAACGGGTCGGCCTGAGCGGAAACCAGCCCCGGCATCACGACCATCAAAGCCACGATGCCCAGCAGGGCCAATGCCGGAGCTCCTCTCGAAAGAAGACCACGGACGATCCCAGTTTTATCGATCTCTTGCATGAGCGGGTTCCTCAATCTTCACCACCTTCGACCCAGGAGACGTCGTCAAAGCCGACCTCCGTAGGGATTCCATCAAGCACCACAGTGAGCACTCTCTCGGACTTGTTGATCTTTCTGACCTTGCCCCTGCCGCGAAGCTTTGGAACACAAACCTCATCGTCTTTTCGCAGCGAGCGGGCGAACTCTTCACGTTTCTTGCCCAGCGGCGTTCCGATGAGAAGCAGCTCCACCTCGTTGGCAAGCTCATTCACCATCGGCTTGTGAGTCTGCGGTACGTTCTTCAACTTGTCAACAATAGGCTTGAGGACCTCCCTGGCGTGACGCATCACGCGGTCGATCTCGATATCCGCCTCCCGCTCGAGCGACCGCCTGCGAATATCGATCTCTTCGAGCTTTTCGGCGTATTCAGCCTTGTCAACCTGCACCGCCTCGCGAACCAGCTCGGCCCTGCGACGCTCCTTTTCGACCTCTCTGCGAGATTTTTCCATGCGCGAGATAATCTCTCTTGTCGGCTCCTCGATGCGGGCGATCTCTTCCTCCGCGATGCTGAGCACCTCTTCGCTGACGCCCAACCGCCGGGCAATGGCGAGAGCGTTGGAATTACCGGGAACTCCCATCAGGAGGCGATAGGTCGGCTTGAGACTCCTGTTATCAAATTCCATCGCCGCGTTCTCCACATCATCGTGAAGAAAACCATACTTCTTCATCGAGCCCAGGTGGGTCGTGATGATGGCCTTCCAGCCCTTGGCCCGAAAGTAATCAAGAATAGCGGTTCCCAGAGCGGCTCCCTCCAGGGGATCCGTTCCGGAGCCCAGCTCGTCGAGTAGTATAAGGGACCGACCTGTGGCTCCCCTGAGAATCTCGACAAGCTGCTTGAGGTGGCCTGAGAAAGTGCTGAGGTTCTGCTCGAGACTCTGCTCATCACCGATATCGACAAAGAGGTCGTTGTAGACCGGGATGCTGGCCTTTGAGGCCGCGACCGGAACCCCGCTGAGAGCCAGCAGCACATTGAGACCGACCGTCTTGAGAGCCACGGTCTTGCCGCCGGTATTCGGACCGGTCACGACCAGGATCCCCGCTGGATCACCGAGCCGAAGATCCAGCGGTACGACCTTGCCGAGAATCGGGCCGAGGTCGAGGTCGCGAAAATCACGGGTGGTATCTCGCGAGAGCCACATCAGGTAGGGATGCCGCGCATCCCGCAGGTCGAGGATCTCGCCATCGCCGATCTCTGGAGAGATCAATCCGAAGGCGGCTGCGTAGGCCGCCTTGGCTGCGGTAAGGTCAACCTTCGCGAGCACGCCCTGGAGCCTCCTGAGGGTCACCCGCTCATCCCGCACCTTCCTGGTCAGCTCCCAGAGGATCCTGAGCACCTCGTCTCTCTCACTGTCAAGCAGCGTGAGCAGGCTGTCTCCCTGCTGAACAATCTGTTCGGGTTCGATATAGAGCGTCGAG
>DODI01000135.1:0-12773 GCA_003509045.1 Planctomycetota bacterium
ATACGATCGATCGGCGGGGACGGCTCATCTTCCAGGTCGGGAACTCCTTCGATGCGTCCTTCGAGGGGGGCGCCGGCGAGGATCCAGTCTCTCACAGCCCCGACAGTTCGATCTGATAATGGGGTCGAAGAGTTTGCAGGCATTCGATTGCCTTCTCCCGGGCCCGGCCCGAGGAGCTTGCGCAGGAGGAAACTGTTATCCGGGTTGCCGGGGTCGACCCGAAGCATCCCGGCGGCATCGGCCGCATCATTCGATGAGGGGATGCCGACAAGCTCGCTGCGAGCATCTGCAAGGGTTTCAAGGGAGAGGTCACCCTTTCGTTCGAGTGCGCTGTGGCAGGATGAGAAAGCGCAGCTCGCGGCGAAAACGTTCTCATAGAGGCTCTCGAAGGAGAGTTCGCCCTCCTCTTCGCATTCTTCGGCTTCCTCTTCGGTGAGATCTCCTGGGTTGTCGCCGCCGAGAAAGAGGAAGCTGAGGATATAGATCGCGTCGGTAAGGTCGACGTTCTCGTCTTGATTGGCGTTTGCCGAGGCGATGCAGTGAAGCTCCGCGCCTCCGTGGAAGAGGTATTGGAGGATGAGGATGGCATCGGTCAGGGTGACGGATTCATCCTCGTCAACATCTCCCCGCATAGGCAGATGAGACCTGATGGCTCCGTCGCTGACCCAGTCGAGGAGCATGTCCAGCTCCTCTTCAGAAAGAGGCGCCCTTCCAAGCGGCATTCGGTTGCCGTGTTGCGGTGAGGGCGTGAGGATCTTGTCGATCAGGGGGCTCCCGGCCGGACTGCCGGGGACGACGATCGGGCCTCCGTATTGAACCCCGATGCTGCCCATTAGCGATTCGTAGCTCGTCAGGTTGACCCCGCTGGTGGCCTGGTTGATGTGGCACGACCCTCCGCCGCAGCTGGCCGTCAGGATGCCCTGGATTTCGTTGAAGGAAAGCGTCTCATGTCCGATCGATGTGATTGGCAAAGAAGCGAACAATGAGAATGCCAGCAGGCGAACGATTGCGCCGTGAAAGGCCAGTCCGATGCCATCCCTGGGGTTGCCGTGCTTCATGAAAACGCCCCTCCTTTGTGTTTTGCTGCCGTGTTCCGATTCTTATTATAACAACGCAGGGGGCAGCGGCTAAGACCCATTCTTTCCCGGAAAACCTTACTTCAGGCGTCTGACCTCGACGAAATAGGCGCCAGCTTTTTTCCCATCTTTGCGGTCGAGCCAGGTCTGGAGGCGTGTATTGCCGGCTGGTACGTCGAGCTTGAAGGTGGTCGCTGTGTCCTCCGGAGCGACGGCCTGCGATTGATCGAGCTTGCCAATCCTGATGCGCGCTCCGGTGGCGCCAATGGCCTTGTTCTCTTCAGCCGGCCAGCGCCTAAGGGTGAATTCGTATTTCCCGGCCTTCTCAATATTGACAGCCCAATAACCGTTGGCTGCAGGTCCCTGGCGAATATGGCCATGGTTCCAGGGGACAGGGCCATTGTTGGTGTGCCAGTCGTGGCAGGTGAGGTTGGCGGGGTTTTCCGCGGCGTTTCCAAGGGTGAGGTGGACGGTCTTGCTGAAGACTCCAGAGAGGCTGGCCCACCACCCGTCGTAGGCCGCGTTGAGAGTCCTGACAACAGCGGGGTGCATCGCGGCGATGTTTCTGGACTGGCCGGGGTCGGTGGTAATATCGTAGAGTTCCTTGTTGTTGACGAGCCTCCAGCGCTTTGTCATCACGGAATTGTTGCGGCCTTTTTTGACCTGCTCGATGCGCTGGGAGTGGACGAAGAGTGTTCGGTCGGGCCAGGCCGGCTCTTTTCCTCTCAGCAGGGGCGCGAGGCTCTTGCCGTCGATGGGGGGAGCTCCTTCGGCGGGCCGTTTGATTTCGCAGAGCTCGGTAAGCGTCGGAAGGATGTCAATGTGCGCGCTCAGGGTGTCGAGGTCGCGGCCGCCGTGAAGGCCGCCTGCCGGCCAGTGGATAAAGAAGGGCACGCGGTGGCCGCCATCGTAGCCGGAGCCTTTCTGACCTCTCATTCCCGCGTTGAAGCCGGGCCAGGTCTTCGAGGTATTGTCAGGTTTCTTTTTTCCGCGGCGCCCTCGAGGGGCGCCAGCTGCGGTCCCGTTGTCAGTCATGAAGATGAGGATGGTGTTTTCTGTCAGCTTGAGTTCATCGAGGCGCTTGATGAGCTTTCCCATGTTGTCATCGATATTGGTGATCATTCCGTAGAAGGCCGCCATGCTTCCAGGAACCCCTTTCTCCCGGTATGGGGCCTTGTAGCTTTCCGCTACGAGGAATGGCCCATGCGGAGCATTGGTGCTCAGGTAGGCGAAGAAGGGCTTGTCTCTGTTCTTTTCAATGAATGAAAGCGCTTCCTTGAACCAGACATCAGTGCAATAGCCCTTGGTTTTCTCAGGCTTTCCGTTACGGAAATAGGTGTCGTTGAAGTATTTGTTTCCGAAGAAGTCGGGGGTCTGGCCGACGCCACCTCCTCCATGACAGAAGGTCTCATCGAACCCCTGGTCCTGCGGTCGACAGGGATAGTTGTCGCCCAGGTGCCATTTGCCGTACATGCCGGTCGTGTAGCCGCCCGCCTTGAAGGTCTCGGCGAGGGTCAGCTCGCCGCCCTCCATGATCGAGCGGCCCATGATGGTATGCCAGACACCCGTGCGGGTCGAATAGCGCCCGGTCATCAGCGCCGACCGTGTAGGTGAGCAGGTCGGGTCGACATGGAAGTCGGTGAGGCGAATGGAGCGGGAATGCAGGGAGTCAAGGTGAGGGGTCTTGATCATCTTGTTACCGTGCGCGGCAATGTCGCCGTAACCCTGGTCATCCGTGATGACGAGGATCACGTTGGGCTTGCGGTCTTCAGCGGCCAGCGAAGAGACAGCAAGGCAGCAAAGGAGAAAGACGGCCAATCTCTGCGCCTGGTTTGTGAGGAGGCTCATGTTCGTTCCTGTTTTATTGTGGACTGGGGCTGGTAGCGGTCGATCGAGCTTAACTTCTTGGGATGGGGCTTACAACTCGATTCGGTCACCCTGGCGGGCTACGGAATAGCCGGCCTGCTCAATGAGCTGGAATTCTTCGCTATCAGGCTGGATTGCCGGATTGGTGTGGTTGAGATGAATGAAGAAAATTTTACGGCGGACCTCGGCGCCAAGGCTTGAAAATCGCTCGACGCTGTCAAGTATCAGTGGATGGGGGATAGCTGACATGTCTCGGCCCTGGAGCTCGCCCGGCCCGAAGAAGCTGCCGTCGAGGAAGGCCCTGTCGACCCCGTCCAGGAGATCTTCGATGTCAGGGCTGAGCTCTTCCCAGGAATCGATGTCAGGCAGCCAGAGCAGCGAGCTGGTCGGCCCATCCACCTGGAAGCAGGCGGTCTCGGAGTGTTCATCCCGGTGGGGGACCAGGCGGGGCGTAATTCGGATGCCTCCATCTAATTCAAACGGCTCACCGGCGCTCATGGGGCGAAGCTCTATATTTTTATTACCAACGAGCTCCTTCCATGGCTCGTTGCTTTGCAGGAAAGCCTTCATCCTGGGGAGGACGTAGACCGGAACGCAGCGGCCCCCCATGATTTCGTTGCCCAGGTTGACCAGCCCCGTGTAGTGACCAACGTGGGCATGGGAGAGGATGAGGCCGGGATTCTTTCCGGGGAAGATCTTATCGAGGAGGGACAGCTGGGAAGGAAAGGCGGGAGTGCAGTCGATGATCCAGCGCGATCCGGAGGCTGGGTCGCATATCGCGATGCTGGAGGGATAGAGCTCGCTGATCTTGTTTGAGCCGGCATCACTGCAGCATCTGGCCTCGCACCCGGCCTGGGGGTAGCCGCCATCCTGAGCTGTGCCGAGGAGAGCCGCCATAGGCGCGGCATCCGGGCCTGCTTCCGTGGAGCCATTTGTTGGGGACATGTCTTTACCGGGGATCAATGGAGATGAAACTCCCGGAGAGCTTAGCTTTTTTGCGGCTTTCTTCCCAGTCTCCAGGCAAACAGCGCGATGGCCAGGAAGAGGGCCGCCGGGCTGATAAATCTAAGGAGATAGCCTTTTCTTGAAAGGCTGAGGGTCAGCCGAGCCTCTCCGCCGGAGCGGCGGAAGGTGAGGCTGGTGGCGCCAGGGGGCGCGGGTGGAGATTCAAGCGCAGGATTTACCTGGTTGATCCTGGTCGGGGGCAGGGGGGCGAGACCAGATGCTGTGACAGCCGCCCCTTGGGCGTTCTCGACCTCTGATTCTTTCATCTGAGCAGATGTAAACCTGAAGCCGGCAAAGAGGGTCTTGTGTAGACGGTCATAGATGTGCGGGGCGGCCGTCAGGCCGGAGTCTTTGGAGTCTCGCTGCTGCAGAGGGCTGATGTTTCTTCTCCAATCGTTACCCTTGAAATTGTAGTTGTCCCGGAAGGCTTGTTCCTGTTGGCCGCGGGCCGGGACCTTCTGCTTGCTGGTGTCCCGTATTGCTTTCTCCAGCAACTTCTGGGCTTGCCGGCCGCGGTTGAGCGCCTGCTCGCTTTCGGCCTGTTGGCTGTCGATGGCTTCTCCTCCAAGCTGCTGGCGGATGCCGTCTGCCGTCGACGACGAGTTGCTTTCCTCGAGATCCATCACGTTGTCGCTGAGGGCTTGCTGGAGGCGCTTGAGGCTGAGGGAGGCCTGTCTCCGCTGGCGGAGGTTGAGCTTGCCCCTCGCTGAATCTCTTTCTCCGGGGCCTTCATCGAGGGTGAGGATCCTGGTCAATCTCTCAATGTCCTGAATATTTGATTCAACCTTGCTCGCGTATTGGATGCTGGAGACGACCTCCTGCATGTTGCCGTCATCAAGGGAGGCCTCGAATCCATCCGGGAGCTCAATTCTCCAGAGGGTTCGGCGAACGGTCACCTCTTTCAGGGAGCCTCCCGCGGGGGCCTGCCCCAGCACCCTCGGAGCCTGGAGGTCAAGGTCTCCCTTGAGCGCCGGCAGGTTCGCCTTGTGCGTGTGGGCGTAGACGATTCCGACCTCCAGGTCCAGGTCGCCGAGACCGACATGTTTCAGGGGAACCTGTAGAGCCTCCTGGTTCTTGCTGACGATCATGGGGTTTCCATTGAGAGTCGCGCCCCATAGCTGGGTCTGGCCCGGGAGCTCGATTCGCAGAAATTGAAGCTTCCGATTGCTGATGGTGTAGACCGCCTTGGTGCGGAAGGTGCCATCTGCCCCGATGACGGTTACCAGGTCAACAAGGTCGACGCTGGCCTGGGCTGTCTCCGCGGGCCGAAGAGACTCAGGGGTCAGGGTCAGTTCCCAGTCGCTGCGGGTGGCCCTGTAGACATGCTGAAGGCTGCCGCTCGCAACTCCATCGGGGAGATAGGGCAGGTCTTCGATCCGGACCTTCTCCAGGCCGCTGGGCTGCGGATTGGTAAGGACCTCGCTGGTCTTCACGAGCCCGACCCACAGGTCGCTGTCGGCGACCGAATTGTCTTCGCGAAGAACCTGGAAAGGCCTGATGAGTACGCCTGCATCGTCTGGGCTCCTGGGAATCCTGTAGGAGAGAGCCACGGTATGTTTGCCGACAATTCCTGATGTCAGTGTGAGCTTGAGGGGGCCGTCAGCGTCCCGGGTGAGGCTCTTGAGGTTTCGTGTCCGGAGGCTGGTTTCAGCCACGCCATCGGGCAGACGGAAAAAGAATGTATCCTGGAGGCCGCCCGTTATGGATATTTCGACCTGGCCGTTTATCAGGATGAAATCTTCAGCCACCCTGGCGAAAAGAACGGTCTTCGCGGCAGGCTGGCCTGCGCGGTCTCCAAGCTCGAGCTCGAGAGAGTAGGAAGGGACAGCCCCCGTTGAGCGCATATCGAACAGCCTTCGGCTCGCAGAAGGCAGCCGGACTATGAGATTGTCGTTTGACCTGGCGACCTTTTCAATTCCAGAGGCGCCATCCGCGACCCGGACATCCATCTCCTCGGCGGCGGCGATGGACAGGAGGACGGTCTCTGACCTCAGGCCGGGAGCGAGGGTCCTGGTGCGAAGCAGGGGCACCTTCATCCTGTCCAGCGGCTCGGAGTGAATCTGCTGGGCGCTCCAGGAAACCTGGGTTCCGTTTTCCGGCCGGGATGCGAGAAGAATGATGAGGCGGGGGCCGTCCGCGGTGTCGACCACCTCCCAGTCACTGACGGTCGCTCCCTGGACATTCCGGAATTCCCAGCCGGCCGGCAGGGCTGCCTCCTGGCGCAGCGGACCCTCGATGCCAACCTGGTAGCGGGTTCTCGCATCAAGGATGCTGCGGCCGCGGGAGATGTATAGTACCGCGTTGGTGACGGCGTCAGCCGTACCCGCAAGCGGGATGGCTGAGACGGATTGATCTTCAAGGGATTCAAAGAACTGGTAAAGTCTGTCCGGGGGAGCCGGGGGCAGCTTCACCGAATCGCGCAGCTCATCAATCGAGGCTCGTTGGTTTGAGAGGATGCCGGGCTTCCAGCGTCTCCGGGAATCGTGGCGGACCCCGATGTAGCTGGCCTGGCGGAGGGCGCCGTCGAGAGAGAGGGAGGAGACCTGCTTCTCCTGTTCTTCCTGGAGGGGCGCCCAGCCTTTGAATTCGAGGGTCGCCTCCCTGGTCGGAGCCGAAAAGAAGATGTTGAGATACCTCTTCTCATTTTCTTCTGAAATCGTCCATTCGCTCAGCTCGGGCGAGCTTGCTGATGTGATATTCCAGTCGCCAAGGATCTCGTAGGTTAACGAGCTGGCTGGGGTACCGGCGGCGGTGATCTGTTCGGAGCGATGGATGTTGTAGCCATCCAGGGTGAGCTGCAGGTCCGTGTAGGATGTGGATTCGAGGCGGGCCTTCTGCTTGCCGGAAATGCGGGGAAAGGTCCAGCTCAGGGTGAAGCCGGCGGCGGGGCCAAGGTCAAGCTGGAGGGCGGTGCCTTCCGTGCCTTTCTGGAAGGTCAGGCCGGCGGGGGTTCCCGGGGCGGCTGGAAGGGCGCCGGCAGGGAGGAGCCCTGACAGGGCGGCAGCCGGACCGGAAAGCAGCTTGGCGTTAATGGAGTAGGAGCCGAGCCGACTGTCTACCGGGCCGGTGGATTCAATCTCAATGAGGCGGGTTCCCTTGCCCTTAAGGGTGATGAAGGGGGTCCCACCCTTTTGGGCGACCCCAACGGGCTTTCCATCGACCAGAATAGTTTTCAGTTTTCCGCGCGGAAATGGCAGCGGCATGGTCACCCATTTGTCGGTGAGGATCAGCAAGGGCGCGCTGCCCTTGATTCGATAGGTGTCGTCGTTGACATCGACGACGTAGGTGCCGCCTCCAAGGACAATATCAGCTATGGGCTTCCCGTTGGAGCCATCCTTCCCGGGATTGGCCAGCAGCCAGAGGGCTCTGAACTTTTCGTAGGGAAGATAGACCTTGGCCTTGGTGGTCAATCCGCCAAGGTCGTTTGCTTCGTATGGAATAAGGATCTCATCCTGTGCCGTAAGCGTTCCGGTGCTCGTAAGGCAGAGGGCTATCGCTGCAACGGCTGCCGCCCTCGCCTTCTTGCGGGCAATCAGCCGTAAGCTGAGGCTCTTGATTGATTTCATGACAAGACCTGCCGCCAGCAGGGCACTGAGGGCCTCGCAGGCCGGGATCAGCAGGAAGGGTGATTCCCACCCGATGGCTCTGGCCGCCATGTCTGAAAGAATGGCACCGGCAAGGAGCCCCCCGACAACAAAATTCCGGAAGGCTGAGCCGCCATGCCGGACGGCAATCAACAGCCCGAGGACGAGGGTTAGCAGGAAGGCTGTTCTCTTTGAGAATTTCCACCATTCCAGGCTTCTGTAGCTGAAGCTCAGGACGGCGCCCCCTCCAAGCTTCCTGGCCTCAACCAGGTAGCCCTCCAGGTGCAGAGGAAGGATGACCGCCTTGTCGGTACCCCTGGCCTGATCATTGTCTCCATTTCGCTCCGGGGCGATGCCCTGGGCCGACTTCCCGTAGCCGTCGGCCTGGAGGCCGGGACCAGCTCTAAGATCCACAGGCTTCTGCATTTCGGAGAGATATCCCCCGGCAAAATAAGGCCTGGCTTCGCTTTCCTGTGCAAGGAGGCCGTGGGGAGGTATCTGGCCAGTTGAGATGGCGGAATAAACCAGATCGAGATAGCTGGCGGGAAGGGGCGAAGGATCATTTTCGAGCAGGTTTCCGCCGGAAAGTTGAAAGCGAAAGCCCCTGGGGTGGTAGGTCTTCCAGGTGGTTGAAATGACCGGGACTCCCCGGAAGACAGGCGCTCGCTCGGACCAGGCTCCCCACTGCCCGAGAGGCGCGGAGCGTTTGTAGGTGAGGGAAATTTTTGAATAGGACAGGGGCGGGAGGGGGATTTGCCAGTACCCGGTCTCCTCGTTCTTGCGGACGTAGGGCGCGGGGTCGTTGCCGACTCTCGCGGAGAGGATGCTGGCTCCCTCGGGAAGCTGGATCTCGATGTGTTGATGCTTCCTGTTGTAGGCAATGACGGCATTGAGGTGAGTGCGGGAAACCCCGCTGGGATCAATGACCGTGGTGAGCTCCATCTCCCGGGAGATGATTCCAAGAACGTCTGCGCGGTCAAATTTCAGAATCTTGAAGGAGGCGGGTGAGCTTCCGGAGGGGAGCCTCGGTCCGGCCTTTGATTTGAATTGGAAAGCGAACAGGACCCGGCCCTCCGCCCAGGGCTGCCCGAGCTCGGGGAGCTCGTCGACCTCCAGGCTGGCCAGCTCGGCACCTTCAAGGACCTCGATCTTTACGGCGCCAAGGCTCTGGAAAACAAGCTGGTGGTTTCCGTCAAAGACAGGGGCCAGCGGGTCATCTGGGTCGCTGGAGAGCTTCAGCCAGGGTACGCGGTAGCCCTCTCCCACCTTCGGCAAATCGTCTTCGAGAGCCTCGTATTCAATTCTGATTTCCCTGGTGCCCGTCCATGGCTTCGCGTAACGGATAATCCTGACGCTTCCAGAGGCGCCGTCTTCCTCGACCAGGACCTCCTTGATTCCTTCTCCGCTGACCGGGGCCTGGACATCTTTTCCAATGGGCAGCTGGACTCTCACCTCGTCAATGGCGCGGTCTACGATCGCCAGGCGGAGGTCGTTCCGAGCTCGGAATCTGTCTTCAAGGGCGAGGAGATGCGTCAGGCCCTGGTATTCCCCCATTGGCCTTCTGTGTTTCAAGGTCAGGCTTACCGGCTGGCTGGCGTTTTCCGTTGTTGAGGTGAGTCCCGCGGCAAGCCCGGACTCTTCATCGACCGCGGAAGCGAAGCCAGCCCTCCTGATCTCGTCGGATTTCAAGGTTTCCCATCCCGGAAGTTCCGGGATGACGGCAAACATGGAATCCGGAAGCTTGACTCCAAGGTCCGTCCTGGATTTTACGGCGTTGGAGAAATGTGGAAGTGAGAATTCAAGCTCTCGCTCAGGCCAGGCAATGTCGGGGGAGAAATCCATATGTTCAAGCCGAAGGCTGAGAACAAGCGGCTCGCCGGTATGGACTGCGTTTTTGAGCTTAATTTCGACCGCTCGGCCTCCATCTGCCTCGAAGATCTCCCAGGAGGGCTTCCTGCCCGGACTCCCCTTTGCCGTCAGGGCCTGGAGGTGGGTGAGATTCCATGGATCAGGAAGGGTGGCGACGAATCGGTATTCGCTGCCGCGAGTCATGTCGAGATGGTAGATCGCATCCAGCGTCACTCCGCTCTCAAGGACCTGCACCAGGCTGGCGGAGCGGCTTTCGAACTCCCGGGCTCTTCCACGGGCGGTGAGCTCAAGCCGCGAGCTCTCGCTGGTGTAGGAGAAACACCTGCTTACGCGATGGTTCTGCATCGATGGAAACAGGCCGTCCTCGAGGGCGATCTCGGTCGCATCCCGCGCTTCCAGTTGGAGGAGCTCCGGTTGGATTTGGCAGACGGCAAGATACCCGCTATTTGAATACGCGCCGGCCAATTTCGGAGGGCCGACAAGGTAGCGTCGAGCCGGGGGTTGATCGTTCTCTATGATGTCTCCCTGGAGAATCCCCTCGAACAGCACGTCTACCAGTCCGGTGCTGGGCTCCTTCAGGAGTACCAGGATGGAGTCGTCCTGGCGGCTCCAGGAATGAACGATGTCCCCGGTCACAGTGATGGTCTTTGCTCCAACTGGCTCATTGAATTCAAGCACATCCGTCTTTCGTCGCTGGATCCAGACTCGGCTGTTCCAGGAAAAGAGGGGGGCGTGGAGTCGAGGCAGGATGGTCATTCCGTTCAGGGCCGAGAGGGTCGAGCCGCTTTTCCCGGCAACCCTCTTCATTTTCCAGTTAATTGAAAAACTGGAACTCGAACCAAGCGAGAGTGTTAAGAGGCTCCCTTTTGTTGCGGGAATGGCTTCCACCAGGAGGTTGGGAGGCTTTGAGGTGGCATCTGCGTAGCCGGGCACCTCAAGCTGCAGAGTTCCCGATTCGGCGCGGGGCAGCCCGCCTTTGATGCTCCAGAAGTCTTCCGTCTCGACAGCTCGGACTGAATACGTGAGCTCTACCTGGTGCGTCCCGCGACCGTTGAGCAAGAGGGACACAATGGGGGCGGGGCTTTTCTTTTGCGCTGCCTTGGGGGCCTGGCGCAAGAGCCAGCCGGGCTTGCCATCTACCTTGATGCTGCCCAAGGCGCCCGGCAGGGGGTCCAGGGGGCAGCGTACCCATCCATCGCGCGTGACCCGTACCTCGATTTTTGAGGTGAATCGAGCTGTTTTTCCGGACAGCTTTCCAGCGTGGCGGGCCTGGGTCACGATCGCGCTGACCGGGGGGAGATCTTCGGGCGGCGCCTTACGCGACTCAACTACGCCTTTGAGGACCAGGGAGCGGTATTCATCAAGCTCCATGATGACCCCGTCAGGGTCCTGCCTGGCTCTTTCCAGGAATTCTTCATGGGGTACGTAGATCTCGCGCAGGTGGAGAGGTCCAAGCTCCTGCCCTCTGCCCGGAGAGGGTGTAAAGAGGCACAGCACAAGGAAGGCCGGAAGCAGGATCAGGGCTCTGTTGCTTTTCATTTCAGTCGGCCTTTTTGCTTCCACCGGATTTCTTCCTGGATGAGCCGGATTTCTTCTTTTTCGGGGCTTTCTCTTCCAGGTCGTCTTCCTGGAGGACTTCAGAGCCAGGCTCGTCTTCCGCATCTTCAAGGTAGGGGTCAGGGGCAAGCGCTATCCGCTCGAGCCGCCACTGGCTGTAGGCCGATTTCAGGCGGAGCGCCGCGGTCAACAACAGCAGGGCGATGCCGCCGAAAAAAGCTGCCGAGAAGGCCTCGGAGGCAGGGCCGTCGAGAAACCATGCTGGAATAAGGGGCACCCAGGTGAAATTGACAGAGGTCCAGGCCGGGTTCAGGCTGAGCTTTCTGGTGAGGACCAACCCGCCGATGAGCGCCGCCGCAAAGAACAGGGCCTTGGTAAAGCCAAGAATCGAGGGGGTTGTCCACGAGAGGTTCAGGCTGCCGGTTCTCGCCATGCAGGAGAACGAATAGACGGCTCTGCCCTGGGCCTCTCGCCGGAAGGCGTCCTCGGCTGCGAAATCAACTGGATCTTTGTGCGGGGAATCAGCCTCGGGGAGATTGAAGGGAGAGGCTATCATCTTGCGAAGCCTTGAGAAGGCCGTCGGGTGGCCGCGTCCTCTACGGTTGAGATTTCCCGACCAGGAGAGATAGGAGAACTCATCAGGAACCCATAGATCGAATTCAATCTTCTGGACGGGTACGGGCTTATCTTTGGCCTCTTTGATGGAGATCGTTTCAATCTCGAGGCTCCCCAGGCTGCCCATTGGGCTGCTGGAGAGGGACTGGTCATAATCGACAACCACGGCAAAGGCCTCACGCCCCTTGGAACGGGGAATCGAGATGAGGTCGGTGCCTCCATCCTTGCGCTGCTTGGTAGTTGCCGGGTTCCCGTTAACGAATACGTTTCTCAGGCTGGCGCCCGCCGGGAGGCTGATCTCGAGGTATTGGGCCGCGGAATTCTGTACGAGCAGGGTCGCGATGGCGTGTAGCTTGCATGGATCCCTCGACAGGACAGCCTTGATGTGATGCAGCGTGACTGCGGTTTCAGCGAGGGGGACGGGGTTGTAACGAGTAAGCGAAAGCTTCAGCTCGGGATCTTTTGTTGAGTAGGCATAAGCCTTGATGACCTGGCCGCGTCGGCCGATACGAGGATCAAGCCGTGAGCTGTCGATGGTCTCGAGGTTTGAGGCGCTGGTCTCAACCTCGAGATTCCCAACCTTGGTCACAGCGACAAATCCTGCCCGGGTCTTGAAGTTTTTTCGGGGATAGACCAATGGGATCGTAAATTCAGAGGCCTTGCCGCTTTCAAGCGCCTCTGGAGATATTTCATGGGTGATGCTTAGGGTCACGGTCCCCTGGACCGGGCTCTGGAGCTTGACGTTCCAGAGGGAGAGGCCGTTGTCCTGAGGCTCAGGCACAGGGGTCTCAGCAATACCCTGGCCATTGATTCTCAATTCGGAATCAAGGGTGCTGGGAGCTGTAAATTCAAGGCTGTCTCTTTCCTTGTAGAGAATCATGTAATCGAGGTAGTGCGTCAGCTTGATTCTTCCTGACTCCCCGACAGCTGCCAGGTGTTGGGAGATGACGTTGATCTCTTCCTGCTTCTCACGCAGCTCGAGCTCTACAGCGACCTTCTCTGTCAGTGAATTTTTGGAATACCTGTAAGCCAGCGGTTCCCCGGCCTCCGCGCTCACCTGGCTCATGATGCCGGCGCTGACAAGCTCCTGCTGCTCTACTGAGGACAGCCCGGTCGCGGTGACCGTTTTCAGGTCGATGGAGCGGGGGGCCGCTACTCCAAAGAGGCCATGGTCCTGCTGGGTTCCGGTGACAAAGAGGGG
>DODI01000372.1:0-2593 GCA_003509045.1 Planctomycetota bacterium
ACCAGTGTTTCATCAAGCATGCCGCGCGTATCCAGATCAGCAAGCAACGCTGAAACTGCACGGTCAAACACGGGTAGGAGGCGATTTTTCATCTTGGGGAAATGACCACGGTGGGTATCCCAGTTATCACCGCCGCCGCCGGCGAGGTCACCCGCTGAACAAAGCGCCTGTACCACTGGCACGCCAGCCTCGACTAGACGGCGGGATAGCAAAAGGGTCTGTCCACCGATGTGATTGCCATACATATCGCGTATACGCGGATCTTCTTTCTCAAGATCGTAAGCTTGACGAACAGGTGAGCCGAGCAGCATGTCCGCGGCCATACGACGATAATGATCAATTCTATCGTACTCGGTCTCAGATCCCTGCGTTTGGCCAAGCGTGTTGTCTAGTTGTTCCAGCAATGTACGCCGATCATTCACTCGACGCTTTTCGATATTCAACTTCAGATTCAGTTCGCGATCCGTGTAACGCGTTACTCCACCGTATGCTTGACCTGCGGGGGTGCGTATAAGGATGGGGTCGTATTTCGACCCGAGCCAACCCGCTCCCTCGCCAGCCATCTGTGTGCCGTTGTCGTACATGGAGTATGGCATTCGTACGGCACCGGGCGTGCCTGCCTGCGGGTTGTGGAAACGAGAAATCATCGAGGCCAGCGACGGCCAGTTGTTGCGGCTCTTGGCCTTGATGCCGCCCACGGGATTGTGGCCGGTCATGTTGATGTACATGCCCTGCTGATGCCCGCCCTGCTTGTGATGCACCGAGCGCACGATGGCCAGCTTGTCCGAGTGCTTCGCCAGCAGCGGAAGGTGTTCGCAAAACTGAATGCCCGGCGTGGCGGTTTTAATCGGCTTGAACTCGCCACGAAACTCCACCGGCGCCTCGGGCTTGGGGTCGAACGACTCGAAGTGGCTCATGCCGCCCCAAGTATAGATCACGATGCAGGACTTGGCCTTAGGCGCGCTGGCAATGGCCTGTGATTGCAGCTTAAGAATCGTGGGAAGCGTCATCCCGGCGAGTCCGACACTCGAGCGCAGGAAACCACGGCGGGAATAGTTAAGGTTGGTCATGGTGTAGAAACGGGCTCCACAATCTCAGGATTCGTTCCGCATCACTATTCTACAAAACACTCCGACTTTCTCAAGTGTACAGGAAAAGAAAGCTTCGGCCCCTTTCCATCACTTCGGAATCACCGCGTTTCCGCGCTTTTGGGTGGTCTTGAAATAGCCCAGGGGCTGGTCTTTTTCATCGGTAATCACCCAGATGGCATTGGAATAGGTGTTCTGCTTGCGAATTCCACCAGGTTTCAGCTCGCCGTAAAACTTCAGTCCTCCTCCATATTCAACCCAGAAGACCTTCACCTTGATGTCCTTCTTATTCAGAAAAATAATCTCGGTGCCCGACCCTGGAACAGAGATGGGAGGAGGCTTATCGGCCACTGCCGTCCATTCTATATCTTCCAGCGGCGGAGCCCAGCTATCGGTACGGAAGGGACCGGCGGGAAGACCATCCCTGTTGTAGAGATTCGCCCTGGCCGGGTTCATGGTATAGGCGTAGCGGACAGCGAGCGGCTTCGGAACATCCTTCGACCGGACAACAACGGTGTCTCCATCGATCGCCGCCTCCGCCCAGAACCATTTTCGGTCAGCTCCGGCAACAGCGAAGTGATCGAGCTTCCCCTCCTCAAGCTCCTTGGCGGGCTCAAGACCGCTCTTCCTGCCGACCATCAAGCCCTTGCCGACATGCCGGAATGAGAGCCTGACCGAATCACCCTCGACCTCCTGGCTCTTGTAGAGAGGCCCCGAGGGCACCAGCTTCTTCCGGCCGTAGGTCTGGTTGAGCGCCCATTGCGCCAGCCTCCAGCCGACGTCCTGCTTATTCCTTGGATGAATATCGTTGGCCGCGCCGATATCTGTGATCACAGCCATGCCTGTTCCAGGGATATCCAGGGCTCTCGTTTGCGCCGCGCGAATCTTCGCCCACCCCTCACCCCCGGCCGGCTCTCTGCTCTCCCGCTGATAATTTGCAAGCTGCACCCAATAGAAGGCCAGGTCGGTGTTCTGAAAGACCTTACGCCAGCCCCTCACCAGCGCGTGCTTCTTATGGTAGTAGCTCGTCCCCTCGTTCCCGTTCGACTCCCCCTGGTACCAGATGCCGCCGCGCATCGCGAAGGGAGTGAGCGGATGCACCATCGAATTGTAGATCGCAGATGGAGAGCTGCCCCCGACCCTGGTGGAGGACTGGTACTGATTCACCTCGTGGGCAAGTCCGGAAAGATCCGGAACCGACTCGAAACCCTCGACAGGAACCCACGGCTCGATCCGGGTGCCACCCCAGTTCGAGCCAATGAGCCCAACCGGCACACCGAGCTCCTTCAGCAGGCGGCGACCGAAAAAGTACCCGACGGCGCTGAAGCCGGAAGCTGATTTCGGCGCGCACACCCGCCAGTTGCCGGCCCCTTTCTCCCTGGGCAGGGGGCTTGTCGTATGCCCGGGAACATCAAACAGCCTGATCAACGGATGGTCGGCGCCCTCCACCTCCTCCCTGCCCTTCATTCCCTGGATGAGCCTCCACTCCATGTTGGACTGGCCGG
>DODI01000614.1:0-3006 GCA_003509045.1 Planctomycetota bacterium
TGCGGCGTGCTGAAGGCAAAAGCCCCTGATCCTTCGGAATCGAGCAGGATCAGGCCTCCGGTAGCCCCCCTGCCATCCCGGTTCCTGATGGATGTCCGCATCCTCTCGAGAGCTGCGCAGAGAACCGAGGCCGGGGCGCCCCCAGCCTCGACCCCGTCGACCGAGCGTCCGGCAAGCAGTGAAGCCGTGATTGCCTCCCCCCAACCGGTCGCGCTGCAGGCGGCGGAGCCCGAGGCGTAATAACCCGAGCCTGGAAGAGCCGAATCCCCGACCCTGCCGGCTGGGCGCATCGGAGTCCCCCCGGTGGAGGTCGCTGCCGCCAGCCCACCGGCCCGGTCCCTCGCCACGCAACCGACCGTCCCCCTCGGCACATCGTCTGATGGGAGAAAAGGATGGCTCGTATGGTAATTCTCGAGTTTGCGCAGAAGCTCACGATAACGCGACCGTTCCCGCTCGCAGACGAGCTGGTCGTTTTCAACCAGCGAGAAACCGTTCTTCCCCGCGATCTTCTCAGCGCCTTCGCGGCTCAGGATCCTGGCTGAACCATCACTGCTTTCCAGGATAAACCTGGCCAGCGATACGGGATTCTCGATCCGCTTCACGCCAACCACCGCGCCATAATCGAGGCTGCGTCCGCACATGATTCCGCAATCGAGCTCCACCTCTCCATCGAGGTTGAGCACCCCTCCACGGCCGGCATCGAAGATCCCGCTTGATTCCATCGAGCTGACCGCCTCCGCGGCCGCCTCGACAGCCCCGCCATCTCTCTCGAGAACCTCTCTCCCTCTCTCCAGGGCATCGCCCAAGCCACAGAGGTGGGCCTCGTGTTCTTCCTGAGGGATATCCCAGGCGCCTCCATGCAGTAAAACAGCCGCGCCAGCAGCTTGACCGGGCTTCTCTATCGCCTCGCTAAATAGCATTTTCCCCTGTTAACCATTTTCCGATGGAGCCTCGTAAAGACAGGGAAGATTTTAACTCGCCCCTGGGATGCTAAAAAGAAGCTTCCCGGGGGTAAATTCACCCGAGTCTTGTTGAAAGCTTCGCAGCCTGAAATTATGATGCTCCTGCGGTTCCGGAGATTCAAACAGGCACCCTGAGACACCCAGAGATGAGACACATGAGATCGGCGCTTGTAATCATCATAGTGGTCTTCCATTTCATCGGCGCAGCCGGCTCCCAGGAGCTTCCCCCGGCTATCGAGCGGCCCATCGAATACGACAAGGAAATCAGGCCGCTGCTTAAAAAGCGCTGCCTCGGTTGCCATGGAGAAAAAAAGCAGAAGGGAAAGCTGCGGCTCGATCTTCTCTCCAACCTCCTCAGTGGCGGGGAATCAGGCGAGCCCGCCCTGGTGCGAGGCAACAGCTCGGCTAGCCACCTGGTCAAGCTCGTGGCGGGGCTCGATCCCGAGCTCGTCATGCCGCCTCGAGGCAAACGCCTCTCCGCCCAGGAGATCGGCCTCCTGAGAGCATGGATCGACCAGGGCGCGAAGATGCCAGCGCAAACAGAAAAGACGGAAGCGGCTCAGCTCGACCACTGGGCTTTCAAGCCCCCGGCAGCGAAGAGGCCCCAAATAAAACCCGGAGGCTGGGAACAGAATCCTGTCGACAGCTTTGTCCAGGCCCGGCTGCAAGAAAGAGGGCTCGGTACATCGCCGCGCGCTGATCGTACCAGCCTGATCCGCCGCCTCCGACTGGTCATGCACGGCCTGCCTCCCACCCCGGAAGAGATCGAGACCTTCGTCTCCGACAAGAGGCCGGATGCCTGGAAGAGACTGGTCGAAGAAGCCCTTGAGAGCGATCACTACGGTGAACGCTGGGCGAGGCACTGGCTCGACATCATCCGATTCGGAGAGACCACAGGCTTTGAAACCAACAGGCCGAGGCCAACCGCCTGGCACTACCGCGACTATGTCATCAGGAGCTTCAACGAAGACAAACCTTACGATGAATTTGTCCGCGAGCAGGTCGCAGGAGATGCCCTTGGCAATGGGCTGGCAACAGGGTTTCTTGTCGCCGGGCCTCACGATATCGTCAAGAGTCCCGACATCAACCTCACCCTCATGCAGCGCCAGGATGAGCTGGCAGACCTCATCAACGTCACCGGAACAACCTTTCTCGGACTGACGCTTGGCTGCGCCAGGTGTCACAACCACAAATTCGACCCTGTCTCCCAGCGCGACTACTACTCGATCCAGGCGACCTTCGCCGGTGTTCAGCATGCCGAGCGGCTCATCAAGACAGAGCGAAAGGATCCCTCCTCTGTCGACCTGGAAATTTCCAGACTGAAAGCGGAGCTGGGCAAATCGATCCAGTCCACCAGTGACAAGCTCCTGATGCTGAGCGCGGCGGAGGGCTTGGATGAGCTGGGACGCGGGACGATCCACCTCGTTCGCTCCGGGAACCCCAGCGTGGGCCGGTGGGGAAACCAGCCGGGGAAAGACTTCGCCGCCTGGCAGCCCCTGCTCAAGGGAGCGTATCGTATCTGGATATCCTGGGGTTCCGGATCCGCCAGCCACTCCAGCAATGCCCAATATCTTATCGACCGGGATGGGAATCCCGAAACCCGTGGCGACCAGCAGGTGATCGCCACGGTAGATCAACGGAAAAAAGAGCTCTGGAACGGGCTGCTCGATGCGGGAATTCATCAGCTGGAGCCAGCCTCCGCGGTGCTGCTGCGCGGAGGAAGCATGGGAGCCGCGATCACCGCAGGGCACGTTATCTTCCAGCTGCCCGGACAAAACGGCGATAGTGATCCCCTGCCCGGCATTGGCCCACCGGTGAACTCGAGGCGCAACATCGACACCTTCGAACCGGTGAAGGCCCGCTTCATCCGTTTCACGAGCGAGGCGACCAATAGCTCGCAGCCCTGTCTTGATGAACTCGAGATCTTCTCCGGTGATCGCAACCTGGCGCTGGCGAGCCTGGGCGCCCGGAGCAGCTCATCGAGCTCCCTGCCTGGATACGCCATCCACAAGCTCGAGCACATCAACGATGGAAAATACGGCAA
>DODI01000280.1:0-3497 GCA_003509045.1 Planctomycetota bacterium
CCTGTGTATTTTCATCCCGGTGGCCTTGATGGGTACGGGGCTGCCGGCTCTGATCGCGGTGGCGGCCCGGAGCGCCTCCACTCTGCGCCCGGTTTCCGGCCGGCTTGTGTTCTGGAACACCCTCGGCTCAAGCCTTGGCGGCTTCCTCGCAGGTTACGTTTTCCTCCATCGCCTTGGCCTGCATGCGACGCTTGTCCTGCTGGGCGCGGGCTCACTGGTCCTGTCGGGCGCCTGCCTGCTGAAGGCCAGGGCCCTTCAGCAGGCAGGGGGCGAGGCTTCCTCCCCCAGGAGCCGCGGAGGCATCTTTGCTGCCGTGGCCCCCCTCCTCGGGCTGGCCAGCGTTCTCTATTTCAGCTTTTCCGAAGACATCACCCGGCAGACGATACTCGAGGACGGGTATGGCAAGAATCCTGCCCGGGGTGAAACCGGGCTGGTCGAGATCAACGAGGGGCCGCTTACGACCTCCTGGATTTTTGATGGGCCTGACAGCATCCAGGTGGGCGCGGGACATGTCTCGCTGGCGGTAACCTATAAGAAGTACTGGTCGACCCAGGCCATCCAGGGCCATGTGCCGATGCTTTTTTATCCCGGCACGGGCCGCCCGGGCGATTGCTTGGGGATTTGCCTTGGCTCCGGCCAGTCCTTCGGCGCGCTCCTGATGTATCTGCCGGAAGACGGCCGCCTGGACGTGGTCGACATCTCGGAGGAGATGATAGAGCTCTCGTTGCGGAACTACGGCGAATACAACCACGGCCTTGGAAAAGACGGCCGGGTCAGGGTCCATCTTGACGATGGGCGTCATTATGTTGACCGTGCCTCCGCGAGCTCCTATGACATCATCTCGATGGAGCCGCCGCCGCCAACGGCGGATGGAGTGTGCAGCCTGTATTCCCGGGAGTTCTATTCCGGGGTTCGCCGCATTTTGCGGCCGGGGGGCGTCTTCATGCAGTGGCTTCCACTCTACAGGATTACCCCCGCGGACACCCTGGGCATCGTGAAAACCCAGGCGGCGGAGTTTCCTTTTACCTTCGTGGTCAAGGTCGGCCGGGATGACTTCATGGTTCTGAGCTACCCATCGAGGCCGCAATTTGAGCTGGAGGCGCTGCGTCAGCGCTGCCGGACCTTCGCCCGGGAAAACAAGATATCCGGCTCGCGCTGGACGACTCTCTGTCGCCATGAGATGTCCTCCCTCGAGGGCGTGCTGTCGACGGTGGTCATGGGGCCGGAGGAGATCTCGGGCCTCAAGGCGCCGATGCTGTACGAAGATGATACCCAGCGACTGAGCTACTCCAGCGGTGACCGTGAGCTGCTGCGCCTCTACCGCGGGCCAGCGCTTTCACCGCTGGCCTTTGCCGCCTTACGGCTCAGCCCCTTCAGCTCTCTCTCGGCCTATTTCAACCCGCCGCTGGATGCCGCCCTTGCGGGCGAGCTGGAGAGAGAGCGCGCGCGCGCCCTGGCCTTCTTTCGGGTTCCGGACCCGGCCCACCTGGCATCCCAGGTGCAGGCCTACACGCGGAGCGTCACGGGGGTTGAGCGGGCCGCCCGGGCCATTGCCGTGGCGGCCCGCTACGATGCCGCGCTCAAAAAAGAGGCCGCGTTCGAGTGGATCGGCAAGGCCCTGGACAACCTGCCCGGAGCTGCGCAGCCCGTTCAGCAGCGTCGTGTTCGCGAGATGGTGCGGAATCGCATCGCGGTGTATTACGCGGTCACCGAGAAGTGGATCAAGGCCCTCGAGAAAGGGCACCCGGGCTCGCCGCTGGTGGTCGCCATGCGGGCCGAGCTGGAAGGTTACAAGCGGCGGGCGGCGGCAAAGAACGCGCGGTATCTCTTTCCCTGAGCCGGGCGGTTAATCAAAGAGCTTTGCGGCCTTCGAGTGGTCGCCGAGCTTGTGGATGGTGTTATAGATTTCCTGTGAGACCCGGGCCCCATCTGCTCCGGTGAGCTTGTAGCGAATGAGCATCTGCATGCAGGGTTTCATATCCTCGATCTCCAGGAAAACTGAGCGCCCATCTTTTGAGACGACGGCCGATTTGACGGAGACCTTGTCTCGGCCGATCTTGCCATCGGAGAGCTTGTAGTCCTTTGAGCCATATTGCTGGCGCCAGAGGTAATTCCATCTCTCGATGGAATAGCGGTCGGCGCTCGCGGCGCGTTTCCGCTCCAGGGGGTCTGAGAAGGTAAGGACGAGACCCCTGGTGGTGGCGTGGAGCTTGAGCGGAGTGTGCATGGGCTTGCCGGTATGGCGTATGCGATAGAGACCGCCCGCCTGGGTCCGGTTGCCGGCCCAGCCGAAGAGCCCACAGAGATACAGATGCTTGTCGCCGGGGTGAAAGCGTCCGCGCATGATACCGGTGGGAAAGATCGGGATGTTGAGCTTGGTCGCGCCGCCCTGCATCAGGTCGCCTGCCTGTTCATGGAGGATGTGCGAGATAGCGCCGGTTCCATAGGACAGGGAGATCAGGTGTCCACCCAGCTGCCCCCAGCAGCCCTTGGGAACCCAGAGCTGTTCAGCCGGAGAGCGGTCATAGCGCGGGTGAAGCCAGCAAAGCGGCGGATCGTACGAGGTGGGCTTCTTGCCCTTGTGGAAGGACCACATGTAGCCATAGAAGCCGCCCTTCTTGACCCAGTTGATCCGGTTGGCGGGGGTCCAGTGGCCCTCCTGGTCGCTGGTGAAAAAGGTCCCATCCGGATTCACACAGAGGCCGTTCGGGGCGCGAAAACCGTTGGCGAGGATTTCTGTTTTTGACCCGTCCTTGCTGACGCGGAGGATGCTGCCGTGCTGGGGAACGACCGAATCCTTTGCATGGCGTCCACCCTTGGTGTAGTAGAAATTGCCAGCGGCATCGGTCTGGAGGTCCATGGCGAATTCATGGAAGTGCTCGGTAACCTCCGCGTCATTGTTGAAATTCTCGTAATGGTCGGCCTCGCCATCGCCGTTCAGATCCCGGAGAACGGTGATCTGGTCGCGGCCCAGCACATAGATGGTTTCATCTACGATCTTGAGCCCGAGAGGCTGGAACAGGCCGGTTGCGATTCTTTGCCAGGAGAGCTTTCCGGACTTTGTTCCCATGCCGTCAACCAGCCACACGTCGCCCATCCAGGTGCAGGCCGCGGCGCGCCGGCCATCGGCAAAGAAGTCAAAGCCGCCCAGGCGCATCCAGGATTTCCAGGGGTTCTCCATGGGCGCGGTCAGGATGTCGACTGCAAAGGCGCCATTGTCGGCGCCGAGCCGGGTCTCGGTCTCGAGTTTTTCTTTCCAGCGCGGCGGTCCGCCTTTCGTCAGGGGCGAGAGGTCGGCGGGCTCGCCCGCATCGAGGGACGCGGCGTATTTTTCAAGACCCGCACCCGGCCCCTTCCAGATCGAGAGCTTGAGCTTCCCCCCGGCCTTGCCGCCTGAGGGAAGGAGCTTCAGCCGGAGCTGCGAATCTTCCGGTTGCCAGCGTGAGGAGAGACCCTTATCGCTGTCGGAGAGGCTTACAAGTGTAACCAGGGCCGCG
>DODI01000534.1:0-3800 GCA_003509045.1 Planctomycetota bacterium
GCGAGCCGGTCTGTCGCCACGCCGGGCTCTCGGGGTTGTCGGCCTGCAGGCGCTCAAAGGTTTCCGCCGACCACATCAGGAGCTTGACCTCCTCGACGGTGCTCCTGACCTGGCCGACGAGCCCGGCCGCCTGGGATGTGGTCTGGGTGGCGAGACTCTCCTCCTTCTCCAGGACGAGGATGTCCTTGCGTCCGGCCTCGGCGAGGCTGTACGCCACGGCGCCGCCGACCGCGCCGCCGCCGATGATCACTGCTCGCGCTCTCTGGGGAGGTGTCATTTGACGGGTATCGAACAGGCCATGTTGATGAGCTTGTGAGCCTGGATGCTGAGGCGCCAGAGGGGGTTTTCAAGGCAGTAGGCCAGGGTGAGCGCAGTATTTTCATTCAGGCGGGGGCCATCCATCGGCTGCAGGAAGAAATGGGTGTAGTCCAGCCTCTCGAAGGTCTCCGGGCTCAGACCCTCCTGGGGGTGGACCAGCTTGAGCTCGTCGCCGCTGTCGACGATCATCTCGGCTCCGGCCTTGGGGCTGACGCAGACCCAGTCGATTCCTTCCGGCGGTTTTTTTGTGCCGTTGGTTTCGATGGCGATCTCGAGGCCCTTGGTATGGAGCGCCTCGATCGCCGCGTCATCGAGCTGCAGCAGGGGCTCTCCACCGGTACAGACCACCAGCGGGTTTCCATTATCCCGAGCGGCAGCGGGCCATTTCTCCGCGACAGCGCTGGCCAGCTCTCCGGCGTCCTCAAACTCTCCGCCTCCCGGTCCGTCGGTGCCGACGAACTCGGTATCGCAGAAGTCGCAGACCGCATCGGCTCGATCTTCTTCGTGGCCTGACCAGAGATTGCAGCCCGCGAAACGGCAGAAAACCGCCGGCCTGCCGGCCTGGGCTCCTTCACCCTGGATCGTGTAGTAGATTTCCTTGATGCTGTAGCTCATGCGGGTTCACCGGTCCCCTGTCTTCGCTCGGGGGGCATCTCCCCTCCCTCAATCGTTTTTTCCCAGTCGATGGTGAACGAGCCGGACTCATCGCGCATCAGGGCCGGGGCGAAGCTGTCATATTCGGTGGGATCATCTATCCCAGCCAGGAGAAGCGCCTCCCGGCGCTCGATGCAGGTGCCGCAGGCGCCGCAGTGAATCGGGCCTTCCTGGTAGCAGCTCCAGGTGCGCTCGAGAGGCACGCCGAGCTCACCGGCGAGTCTCGCTATTTCCGTCTTGGTCTTGTCAACGAAGGGTCGCAGCAGCTTGACCTCGTGCCAGTCAGCAAGCGCGATGGCGCCGCCGAGGGCCTCGGCGAACTCGCTTCTGCAGTCGGGGTAGATGGCATGGTCGCCGGCATGGGCCGCGTAGGCTACGGAGTCGGCCTTTTCCCCTATGGCCCAGGCCGCTGCCAGCGAGAGCAGGATCATGTTGCGGTTGGGCACGACGGTCTGCTTCATGCTCTCGGCCTCGTAGTGGCCGAGCGGAACCTCGACGGAGTCATCGGTCTGGCTCGACCCGCCCAGGAGGTTCGAGATGGAGCGGAGATCTGCGGTCTCATGCCGGATCCCGAGGGGCGCGATGATCTTCGCCGCACATTCGAGCTCTACCCTGTGGCGCTGCCCGTAGTCCACGCTCAGGGCGAGGACCTCGTAGCCTTCGCGCAGGAGATGGTACAGGAGGGTGGTTGAATCGAGCCCACCTGAAAAGGTGACGACTGTCTTGCCGCTTTGCACCGGGATGTCCGCTCCGTGCCGCATGAGTTGGTCCCGCGAGCTTCCGCTGCAGCTCCGAGCCGCTGCGGATTCCTTGGCGAGGGTTTCGTTACAGTTTCATAATGTAACGATTGCTCCGGCCGGAAGCCATCAACGGCTGCGGGGAAAATATCCTTTCAGTCAAAGACCGCCCCGAGGGGAACCCGGATGAAGCGGGGGCGGTAGATCGAGGCGTCGCCTACCATGTCCCAGAAGTTGTGGGAGTTGATGACATAGGAGATCAGCAGCTCGCCCGGGGCCGAAAGATGCGCATGCCCCTTGCCCGCGTAGGTGAAGCGCTTGTGCTCTCCGTTCTCGAGATCCCTGACCAGGAAGACCTTCTTCAGGCCGCTCCAGGGGCCCTCGGGTTTCGCGGCGGTTCGCACGAGGACGTGCCTGCCGAAAACCGGCTGGCTCTCCACCAGGACCAGATGGTTTCTCCCTCCGAAGGAGACCCTCTCGACGGTGTGCTCGTTGACGGCCTCGTCTGTTATTTTTACCGCATCGGAGCTTTTCCCGCTCCAGCCCTTGCCGTTGAAGAAACGCCAGGTGGAGAAATCATCAGCCCTGGCGGCGGGAGCCCTGGCGAGAACCACCTGCTTGTTGAGTCCCTTGACGTCGCGGATGCCGTAGATGTAGAGGGTTCCAGGTTCGCCGGGACCTTCTCTGCCCGAAAGGTAGAGGGCTGTAGCCCAGGAGATGTCATCTGTGCCGCTCCTGCGTGAGTGCGGATTCGCCGCCTGGCTGATTTTCCACTGCGAGGGGTCATCTATAGGGTTGGAAATGACCGCGAGCGCGCCGCCCAGCATCCTGAAGTTGAAGACGCCATCGCCGCCTTCTTTTTTTCTGCCCATGTGCATCAGGAAGACGAGGAGTTTTTTCTCTCCACCGGGTGAGTTGACCATGCAGCCATCGAGCAGCCAGTACCAGTTCTTGCCCGCCGCCTGTGGGTCAGTGGGCGGCAGGTCAGGCTCAATCCAGGCCCTCGGCTTGCCATCCTTGCCGGGCTTTCCCCAGTAGAATTCCAGGCTGTCGTGCTTCGGAGGCTTTCCATTTTCTCCGGCAGGCTGCAAGCCGATGGAGTTGTTCACCAGGCGTGAGCCCTTGGCGTGTTTTCCCTCAGCCACCGTTCCGACCCAGGTGTCTGAGTAGAGCCAGAGGGTGCGTCCAGCTCCGAGTTCGACCGAGTAGCAGCCATCGGCTCCGGTCCAGCCCTTCTCGCGGGCGAAGATCGCGTCCCATTCCGGTGCCGGTTTTCCAGGGAGCTCCGCGGGTGTGGGCTGCGCCTGCACGGAGCCTCGGCCCACGCTGGCAAGGAGGGCCGTGATCGCCAGCGCTGTCAGCGGTCGGCTCGAGTTCATTCGGGAACATCCAGGCCGGCGGCCCAGCACAGGGCGTTTCGAAGCAGGATGTTCATGCCCGGCTGGGCGAAGTCATCGACGTGGCCGAGGCTGGTATAGAAGACGCGCCCGTCGGAGCTGGTCTTGTTTGTCCAGGCGATGGCCTCGGGCGCCTTTCCCGCGATGGTTCCGCGAACTAGCTCTGTTGCGCTCTTCGCCAGGGGGGTGGTCTTGTAGAGAGAGCCGCATCCTTTCAGCTTGCCGAGGTCGACTCCCTTGAGGATGGGGTGGGCCTTGCCTGCGGCAGGGGAGCTGAGCGTGACGCGGGGGCCGTTGCCGTGGTGCCCGGTATAGTTGCCGCCGATTATTTTCTGGTCGAACCCGGACCACTCGACGAGGTCATCTTTCCATTCCCCCTTTTTCCGCATGGCAAAGGCGTGGCTGGCGGTACGTATAGCGACGATAGGCTTGCCCTTGGCGGCGAAATCGAGCAGCAGCTTCATCTTGGGCGAGGGGAGGAGGCGGCGGCGCACGCTTACGAGGATGATGTCGGCCTCGCTGATGGCCTCGATGCCCGGCAGGTCGTTGCGTTCCTTCTCGCTGGCGTGAACGTAGTCCACCTTGAAGAGGTGGCCGAGGTGCTTTGCCGCAAAGGCAGGAAGGGTCTGGTTGGTCTTGTATTCCTGCTCGGCCATGATGATCAGCAGGCTGGGGCGCTTGTCGTTCTTGAAGC
>DODI01000148.1:0-2059 GCA_003509045.1 Planctomycetota bacterium
GCAGTACGAAGACGGCAGCGAGGCTTGGCTGGAGGGTTCCTGACCGCGCATCAGACCGGCAGCTTCACACCGCACCTCTCAAGGTCTCTTCGCGCCGCCTCCGCCCAGCCCCGGTTGGCGGCGGGGCTGCGTGGGCTGGGATGCAGCACCTTCCCAATCTCGACCGGGAGATCCTCGAAGCATTCCCTGGCACGATCCTCGGCAAAGTTTCCTACACCGATCACTCGCCGGGGGCCAAGATACTCGACCGTATCTCTCAGGGCCCTGGTGCAGATTTCGAAGAGCTTCCCGCGCACCTCGGGAGGGCAGCGATCCGGGGTCAGGTTACGTCCCGATTCCTCCATGAAGATGAGAGGACAGAAATTCACGATGTAGAACTGCCTGAAGAAGCTTTCCGGTTTGCCGAAGGTTTCCTTGGCCCAGCTCCACAGGCGGGCGCCACTGACCTCGCTACGGGCGCAATCAAATCCCTGGATCGGCCTCTTTGGATGCTCCAAGGGCGGCTTGTCAATCTTCTCCTCTATCCCAAGCCAGTCCCGCACATGGTGGACCTCTCCGAAAGGGACTCCTGTCTGGGCCATCCCGAAAGGCCCGCCGTTGATCCCCAGGAGTACAGACTCCACGCCCCTGCGCGCGAACCGGCGAATGTACTGCTCATGGGCTCTGCGGGCGTAGACCAGCGGATTGTAGACGCAGGCGATGGGGTCTGAGAACCTCAGCGGCTCCAGCTCACGTACCAGCCGGCGGGTAATCCTGATAAGTTTCTCGGGCATCTCGTGCAATCTCCTCGGCGAATCGTACCCTACTCGGAAATCCTGTAGAGCCTGGATGCTGTCCGGATGAAGAGACTTCCGCGAGCCATGCCCGGCGTCGCCATGCATAGCTCATCGAGCTTGTTGACTCGCAGCAGCTCATGCTTTCTTCCGGCCTTGTAGACAAAACAGTCCCCGTCTTCGCTCAGGCAGAAGACCTTGTCTCCGTAGGCCCAGGGAGAAGAGGTGAAGGGCGTTCGCTCACGCTCTCTCACCCGTACCTTACCATAGACCTCAGCTCCGGTCTTTGCATCGAAGCAGGCGAAGAAACCGAAATCGTAGAGAACATAGAGCAGATCCTTGTACACCAGGGTCGAGGGATTGTAGGGAGCCGCCTTGGGCTGGCGCCAGGCAATGGACTTGTCGACCGCCCCCTTCTTCAGGTTGATCGTACCCTTCCCTCCTGGGCGGATGGCGTAGATCGGCTTACGGCCATCGCCGACATAGCCGGAGGTCACGTAGAGAAGTCCATGAGCGGTGAAGGGCGTGGCTATGGTGATCGACGACATGTCAGCCACGAGCTCCCAGAGGAGCTCTCCATCGAGTCCGTAGGAGCGGGTCTTGCCGGTTCCCGGCGTGATGATCTCGGTGCGAAGAGGGTTCTTCCAGACGAAGGGGGTCGACCAGTTGCTCTTCTCATCCCGATCCTTGCGCCAGGAGGTCTTGCCGGTCTTCTTGTCGATGGCCTCGATGAAAGAGCTCTCCTCGTTGTCATTGAGGATGTAGATAGAATCGCCATGCAGAGCGGGAGAAGCGGCGCTGCCCCAATTGTAGCGCGTCCGGAAAGCCTTCGTCGTCCGCTTCCACTTCAGCCCCCCGTTGAGATCGTGCGCGAAGAGCCCCTGGTCGGAAAAATAGGTATAGACCAGCTCGCCATCGGTTACCTGGGTCTCGGGAGCGTAGTTGTTCTTGATGTGCCGCGGGGTAAGAGGCTTGCCCGCATCCGCCTCCCGCTCCCAGAGCTTTTCTCCGCTCTTGAAGCTGAAGCAATAGATCATCCAGCGATGACGATTGGACGAGGGGGCGTTCCCGTTGCCTCCGAAATAGAGCCCCTTCTTGACTGCCTTCTCCTTACCGGAGCTGACCGCAGAGGTCAGGAACACCTTCTCCCCCCAGATCACCGGCGAGGACCACCCCCGACCGGGAACCGGAACGCTCCACTTCACGTTTTTTGTCTTGCTCCAGGTGGAAGGCAGGGACTTTCCTTCAGCTACGCCCCGGGCTCCCGGCCCGCGGAATTGCGGCCA
>DODI01000148.1:2381-7288 GCA_003509045.1 Planctomycetota bacterium
TTGATCGTATCCTCAGCCTGCAGACCGCCCAGCGCCGTCACCAGTATTCCAAGCACAACCAGGTATCGCTTCATCATTCGCTCCTTGGATAGATTTGGAGATTCACTATTTTCCACCTCAGGCTCCAGGGCCCTTCTCCGATCCCCTCCTGCGGGAGAGACGCTTGACGACCGGAAAACGCCGTCCCGGCCCGAAGGCCTTCGAGGTAATTCGCAGGCCCGGAGCCGCCTGTAGTCTCTTGTATTCGTTCAGGTCCACCATCCTGAGAATCCCGGCGACAGTCTCCTCCTCGAAGCCAAGCTCGACAACCTCCCGAAGTCCACGACCTTCTTCTACATAGGCCTCGAGAATCGCATCGAGAACGTCATAAGACGGCAGCGAGTCCGTGTCTTTCTGATCCGGCCGCAGCTCGGCGGAGGGCGGCTTGTCGATAATCGCGCCCGGAATCACCTCTCCGTCACGATTGAGCCACTCGGAGATCTGGTAGACCAGGGTCTTCGGGACATCGGATATCACCGCCAGGCCTCCGGACATATCGCCGTAGAGGGTGCAATATCCTACGGCGAGCTCCGACTTATTGCCCGTCGTCAGCAGCAAGGCGTTGAACTTATTCGATAGCGCCATCAGCAGGAGACCCCGGATGCGCGCCTGGATGTTCTCCTCGGTCACGTTCTCCTCGAGGCCCTCGAAAACCGGGCCAAGGGTATCCAGAACGGAAGAAAAGATCGTCTCGATAGGTATCTCCTCAAGAGAGATCCCCAGGTTGTCAGCCAGCTGTCGGGAATCACTGACACTTCCGCCCGATGAGTAGCGAGAGGGCATGGTGACGCCGATCACATTTTCCGGACCGAGAGCCGCAGCGGCGACAACCGCGGTCAGGGCCGAGTCGATGCCGCCGCTGAGACCAAGAACCGCTTTCCTGAAGCCGCTCTTATGCAGGTAATCACGCGTCCCGAGCACCAGGGCCCCAAAGGCTTGCTCGAGGTCCTCTCCGCTGAAATCCTCTGCCCCGGCGGCAGCTGGAGCGGTGCCGGCCTCCCCATCCCGCCCTGGGAGATCGAAAACCACAAAGTCCTCATCGAAGGAGCTGGCCTGGGACAGAAGCTCCGATTCCGCGCCGAGGGCGATGCTGGTTCCGTCGAATACCAGGGATGTGTTGCCGCCGACCAGGTTGCAATAGACCAGGTCGACCCCCCTTGAGCTTGCAATCTCCCCCAGCAGGCGCCGGCGAAAACGAGGCCGACCAAGGCTGAAGGGGGAGGCGGAAATCGCGATGACCAGATCGGCTCCTCCATCCACCACCCATTTCTCGACAGGATCGATGTCGTACATCTTCTCCACGCAGAAACCGGGGCGGTTCCAGAGATCCTCGCAGATGGCAAGAGCCAGCTTCCTGCCCTTGAATTCGAAGACAGGGTGCTCCCGAGCCGGGCAGAAATACCGCGCCTCATCGAAGACATCGTAGGTAGGCAGAAGGGTCTTGTGCTGGAACCCCAGGACCTCCCCGTCCTGGACAAGCGCCGCGCTATTGTAGATCGGCTTGCCCTCAGAACAGTCTGTACGAACGATTGTGCCAAGTACCATCGCCGTCCCCTGGCAGGCCTGCACCGCCCTCTCGAAGACATCCTGCACCTGGTCGATAAAATGCTCCCGTTCCAGCAGATCCTCCGCCGGGTAGCCCGGCAGGGTCTGCTCGGGAAATACGACCAGGTCGACACCCTCCTCCCTGGCGCGCTCAAGGGAGCTGAGAACCCTGGCAAGATTGCCTTCGCAATCCCCGACGATCGTATTGAGCTGGGCCAGGGCGATCTTCACGATTCAAATAGCCTCCTGTGAAGCCCTCGAACGACATCCGCTGCCTGGCCCTCTCCTACCAGGAAGCTGAGATTGATCCTGGTCGCTCCGAAGGAGATCAGCTCGACATTCACCTTCAATTCACCCAGCACATCGAAGACCTCGGAGGCGAACCCGATACGGTCCCTGATGTCTTCACCAACGACACTGATCTGCTCCCGGTCATGGTAGACATCCACCCTGCAGAAGTCCTTGAGCTCGCCGATAGCGGCGTCGAGCTGCCCCCTCCCCTGGGTCGTAAATGCGATACTGACCTCGGAGGTGGCGATGATGTCGACCACGACCTCGAAGCGGCTGAACACATCAGCGACCCGGGCGAGGAATCCGTATTGGTCGAGCATGCGTGGGGCGACGACGTTCACTACGCTGACGTGGGATTTGCTGGTAATCGATTTCACCCCGCGGGCATCCTCTGCGAGGTCAGCCAGGATGAGCGTCCCGGGGAAATCCGGCCTGTGGGTGTTGAGGACGCGAATGGGTATATCCTGATCGACGGCGGGAATCATGGTGGCCGGATGAATGACTCTCGCCCCGTAAAAGGCGAGCTCCGCGGCCTCCTCGAACGAGAGGGTCTCCAGGGGACGCGCATTCTCCACGATCCTCGGGTCAGCGGTCATGACCCCATCTACGTCTGTCCAGATCTGGATTTCCTCGGAGCCGAGAGCCGCGCCGAAAATTGACGCGGTGTAGTCACTTCCCCCGCGGCCCAGGGTGGTGATGTTGCCCTCTTCATCGCGGGCGATGTAACCGGTGGCGACAACCACTCCGGCAAGAGAGCGGCAGGCCTCCTGGATTCTCGAGTTAACATCTTCCAGGGGACGAGCCCTCTGGAATCGACCATCTGTTACCAAGCCCGCGTCGAAGGCATCTACCGCGCAGGATTCTATTCCCAGGGCCTGCAAATGGCCCGCGACGAGCCGAGAAGACATCCTCTCGCCAAAAGAGACCAGGTGATCGAGCGCCTTGGGAGTGCACTCTCCGGCGGCGGCGAGCTCTCCAAGCAAACCTTTCAGCTCCTCCAGCAGCCCATCTACAAGCTGGGCGTCGAGCTCCAGCTCCTCCAGAATCGTACGGTGAATCTCACAGAGGTTTGCGAAGGAGTCCTCCCAGGCCTGCTCCTCCAGACAGAGATCCCGCAGCTCGAACAACCGGTCGGTAACGCCGCCCACGGCTGAAACCACGACGAAGGGCTGCCTCTCGAGCCTCTCTTGGATGATGCAGCCCACCCGCCTGATCGCAGACGAGCTACCTACTGATGTACCGCCAAACTTCAGAACTATCACTGCGATTCAACCTCTCTGACATTCAATCGATTGCTCCCCTTGATCTCCGAAGAGATAAAAGAAGCCCTCTTTCTATCCCGAGAAACCCGGGTGTTGCAATCCCGGGGAATGAAAAACGAGCAGCTTCTCTGCCGCGAGCTACCGGGGGGGGGAAATGGCAAGCTCATTCTCCCCGGCCAGGTAGCTCAGCTATCTCTACAGGTTCGCCTCCCTCGAGATGCAAGCCGTTGCTATTAAAGAATTTGCGCTGAATCATTGCAAGTGCGAGAGGGCGTGAATGGGAAAATGAATGACAGGCCGTTCCAATTCGTCCGGCCTCGACGGAATCGGAATAGACAGAAACTCCCTCGCTCAGCTCCACGTCGTTGGCGCTGAAAAGATGAAACAGCTTACGATTCGCATGTCCGTAGGTCTTCATCCGGGCGACGACCTCCTGCCCCACATAGCACTTATCGTAGCTGAGTCGATGTTCTTCATTCACCTCGACAGGAAAGAAATCACCATCATAATCACGCCCATAGCTTGCTCGACCGGTCTCGATACGCCAGGCCTCGGCGGCCTCCCAGCCAACGGGCTGGCCTCCGGCATCCGCGACAAGATCTCGCAGAACCCCCCATAGACCTACCAGCTCAGCGGCCGGCACCCAGAGCTCGTAGCCGCCGGATGCCTCGGCGCAGACGCAATCGATGCTCACCTCTCCAGGCTCGACTGAGGCAACCTGGAAAACAGCCGGAGCCTCGCTCCCCCCGGCCGCTTCCAGTACCGAGGCGGCCCGAGGGCCGCGCAGGGCCAGAACGGAAAACTCGCTGGTCGCGTCACGCACCTCGATGTCGCTCAGGAAGGCGTACTTGCGCAGGCTCTCGAGGAGAATATCCCGGGTGGGCTCCGCGAGAATCGCCCGGAAATGCTCGTCCGACACGCGGTAGAGGGAGAAGGCGCCAAGTAGACGTCCCTTGGCAGACAAGATACAGGAGTTCTGCCCGACTCGATTTTCAAGGGCTGGCGCAGGCGAAGAGACCACCTTGTCGAGCATGGCAGCGACACCCTCTCCCAGAAAATCAATCACTCCGCGATAGCTCTCATCAAAAAGCCCCACGGACTCACCGACCGCCGCGTATTCCACCGCGGCCCCCTGCCTGAAACTGCCGGGCAGCTCCAGGCCCCAGGCCGCGGTAAACGCTCCTGCATCCTCACGATGGACGTCAGTCAGGGCAGGTCCCGTCATAACGAACTAGCGGCATCCTCGAGCCGGCGATAGGCGGCGTTGCGAAGCTGGGGCGTAAAGCCCGCCTCGATGATGGCCTCGCGAAGCACATCACTGGTCGCCTCGTTGTTGGCGCCGGCCGGCTTAATGACATTTTCCTCGATCATCACGGAACCCAGGTCGTTGGCACCGCACCGAAGCGCCGTCTTGCCGACCTCGATGCCCTGGGTCAGCCAGGAAACCTGGAGATTGTCGATATTATCCAGGTAGACACGGCTGAGGGCGAGCCAGCGAAGATATTCCTCTGCCTCCATGCGGTCAGGGTATTTTTTTCCAAGCGGCGTATTGTCCGGTTGGAAATTCCACAGGATAAAAGAAACAAATCCCCGTGTTCGATCCTGGAGCAGACGGATCTCCTCAAGGTGCTGGAGACGATGCGCAAGCTTCTCGCCATGGCCAAACATCATCGTCGCGGTCGTCGGCAGACCCACCTCCTGGGCCGCCTCCATGATATCGAGCCACTCCCTGGAATTGACCTTTGAGCGACGCTTGGAGCGCACCTCGTC
>DODI01000467.1:0-6078 GCA_003509045.1 Planctomycetota bacterium
GAGGCTTTCGCCTGCGCGACCCACCTTCTGGAAGCTCCCGAGATCGCCTGGGACCAATTGGGCTACTACCAGATCACCCCCGCGCGATACGAATCCGCGCCGGTGCTTGCGGCCCGAACCGGCTATACCGGCGAAGATGGCCTCGAGCTCTACATCAGCGCAGAGGCGGGGGTGCGGCTCTGGCGGGATCTGCTGGAGACCGGGGGCAAGCGCACCGGTCCGATCGGACTGGGCGCGAGAGACACCCTCCGCCTGGAGGCTGGCATGCCCCTGTACGGGAACGACATCGATGAGACCACCGACCCCTACTGCGCCGGCCTGGGCTTCGCGGTGAAGCTCGACAAGGAGGCTCCCTTCCCCGGCAAGGAGAGACTGCGAGAGATCAAGGAGGCGGGGCCGGGGCAGAAGCTCTGCGGCTTCATTGTTCAGAGCCGCCGGATCGCTCGAGGCGGAATGGAAATTTTCTCCGGAGCTGACCGGGTCGGGAGAATCACCAGCGGAGCCCCCTCCCCCACGGTCCAGCAACCGATCGCCATGGGATACCTCGACTGTCCCTACCTCGAGTTGCTGGCCGCTGGCCAGGCGCCTGATCCGGAGGTCGACGTCAGAGGAAAACGTGAGAAACTGAAACTCGAACACTTGCCTTTTTTCTCAAGAAAAAGGAAAAAGACAGTCTGAAAACGCGGGGGAGGCCTTGGCTTCTATGCCGGGCAGCCGCCCTGTACGCTTTGATGCGAACCGGGAAGAAGTGACCAGCTGAAGGGACCTGCGAAGGACTCCACTTCAGATCCAGATCGAGAGGTATACAAAATGACTCGGCCGGTAGATCTCAAATATTCGCCAAGCCATGAATGGGCCCGCGTAGAAGACGGAACCGTCACCGTGGGAATCACCGATCATGCGATAGAACAATTGGGCGACCTCGTCTTTGTCGATCTCCCCGAAGCGGGAACCGCAATTAGCCGCGGGGATGCTTTTGGAGAGATCGAATCAACCAAGAGCGCCAGTGAGCTCTTCGCTCCGTTCAGCGGAGAAATCACCGGGGTCAACAGCGAGCTCGCTGACGATCTCGCACCGCTCGCCGCGGATCCCTTTGGAACCGGCTGGATGATCAAGATCAGCATCTCCAATCCGGATGAGGTGTCGGAGCTTATCGACCTGGAGCAATACGAAGAGTTGATTGCCCGCGAGGGAGACCACTGAAACCGGCCCGGCCCTTCCGCCTCCCGAAAAAATATTCAGTAAAGTAGCTGATGGCCTATTTTCCACACACAGACCAGGACCGGGATGACATGCTCGAGGCGTTGGGCCTCGATAGCATTGAAGAGCTCTTCAGCTGCATCCCTGAGAAAATTCGCCTGGGACGAAACCTGGACCTGCCAAAGCTCGCCAGCGAACCGGAGATCATCAAGGAGATGGGTTCCATGGCGGCCCGCAACGCCCGAATGGACAACCGACCCTCCTTCCTCGGAGCGGGAAGCTACCTGCGCTTCATCCCGGCGGCCATCGACTCCCTCTCCAGCAGGGGTGAGTTCAACACCGCCTACACCCCCTACCAGGCCGAGGTCAGCCAGGGAACCCTGCAGGCCATCATGGAATACCAGACGATGCTCTGCCAACTCACCGGCATGGAGATCTCGAACGCTTCGATGTACGACGCCGGAACGGCTCTTGCCGAGGCGGTCTTCATGGCCTATGCGGTACGCCGCAAGGGCAACAAGGTGCTGGTATCCGAGGCCGTACACCCGGAGTACCGGAGGGTGCTGGACACCTACCTGGCCGACCACCCCATCGAGGCCATCACCATCGGGCTCGAGAATGACCTCACCGCGCTGGACTCCGTCGCCCGCTCGCTGGAGGAAAACGGCGACGATGTGCTCGCGGTGGTCCTGCAGAGCCCCAACTTCTTCGGGCTCATCGAGCCGATGGAGAACGCCGGCAGCCTGCTGGGCTGCGGAAGAGGAGAGGACGACGCCCCCCGGCGGGACCGCCCGCTGCTGATCTCCATCGTGGATCCCATCTCCCTCGGCATCCTGAAAGACCCCGGCGCCTATGGAGCGGACATCGCCATCGGCGATGGGCAACAGCTCGGCAACCCTCCGAATCTCGGCGGCCCGACCTTCGGTTTCTTCACGACCCTGCAGGAGCATGTACGCAAGGTCCCCGGAAGAATCGTGGGTGAGACGGTCGACAGCGACGGCAAGAGGGGCTATGTGCTGACCTTCCAGACCCGGGAACAGCATATCCGCAGAGAGAGAGCCACGAGCAACATCTGCACCAACCAGGGCCTCTGCTCGCTGCGCGGCGCCATGTACATGGCCTTCCTCGGACCGGAGGGAATTCGCAAGGTAGCCGAGGCGAGCGCCCGCCTGGCGCATTACGCCCACGGCGTGCTGACGGAAATTGAAGGTGTCGAGGCGACCTCTACCGCCGCCTTCTTCCAGGAGTTCTCCCTGCGGCTGCCTGCCGAGGCCGAGACCGTCTACAGGACCCTAGCCGAACGCAACATTGGCGGCGGCCTGCCGCTGGGACGATACTTCCCGGGACGTAAAGACGAGATGCTCTTCGCCTTCACCGAGCTGAACACGAAAGAGGACATCGACACCCTGGCCGCGGAGCTGGGCCTGGTCTTCAGCAAGGACCTGCGGGAGGCGAACGCATGAGCGAACAACCGACCCTCTTTGAGCTGAGCCGGCCCGGACGCAGCGGAGTGAAGCCGCCGGAACCGGACGCCAGCCTGCCCTCCCTGGCCGACTGCCTGGCCGAAGAGAACCTGCGCCAGGAGCCCAGCGGACTCCCGGATGTAGCAGAATCGTCGATTGTCCGGCACTACACCCGGCTCTCCAGCCTGAACATGTCGATCGATACGAACTTCTACCCGCTCGGCTCCTGCACGATGAAATACAACCCCAGGATCAACGAGGTGGCAGCGTCGAACCCCGGCTTCAGCCATGTCCATCCGCTCTGCGAGGACCATGAACTCCAGGGATACCTCGAGCTGTTTTCCCGCCTTGAAGAGATGCTGGCCGAGATCAGCGGCCTGCCCCATGTCAGCCTGCAGCCTGCGGCCGGCGCCCACGGCGAGCTGGCGTCGCTGATGATGATCAAGGCTCGTTGCAGAAAGCGCGGCGAGCTGGAGCGCGATGTGGTCCTCATACCCGACAGCGCCCACGGAACCAACCCCTCCAGCTGCACCATCGCCGGCTTCAAGACCCGCAATATCGACTCAGGCGAAGACGGCACCATCGACATTGACAGCCTGCGCGAGGCGCTCGGCCCGGATGTGGCGGCCATGATGATCACCAACCCCAACACCCTGGGGATCTTCGAAAGCGGAATCGATGAGATCAGCGCCCTTCTGCACGAGGCCGGAGCCCTGCTCTACATGGACGGCGCCAACATGAACGCCATTCTCGGAATCACCCGCCCGGGAGATTTCGGCGTGGACGTCATGCACTTCAACCTGCACAAGACGATGTCCACCCCTCACGGGGGAGGCGGCCCCGGCTCGGGCCCCATCGCCGTGACGGATGAGCTCGAGCCCTACCTCCCAATACCCAGGATCGTCCGGTCCGAAGACGGTCTCGAGCTCTGCTGCGACAGGCCGCTGAGCATCGGCAAGGTACGCTCCTTCTTCGGCAACAGCGGAATCCTTGTCAGGGCCTACGCCTTCATCCGTGCCCACGGCCCCGAGGAGTTCCGGGGAATCAGCGAGCACGCGGTGCTGAACGCAAACTATATCCGTCACCGGCTCGAGCAGGCCTACCATCTGCCCTACGACACGGCCTGCATGCACGAGGTCGTCTTCACGGCGAAGAAACAGAAAGCCAACGGGATCCGGGCGCTCGACATCGCCAAGCGACTCATCGACCTGGGCTACCATCCTCCGACCATCTACTTCCCCCTCGTCGTACACGAAGCGCTGATGATCGAGCCGACGGAAACGGAGACTCCGGAAACGCTTGATCGCTTCTGCGATGCCATGCTCCAGATCGCCCGGGAGGCGGAAGAAAACCCCGAGCTCCTCAAGGCTGCCCCGGTAACACAGGTGGTCAAGCGTCTTGACGAGGTCAACGCCGTCAAGACCCCGATCCTCACCTGCCCATGCGATGAGCAGCCCTCGGAACCTGAAGCCGGCTGAGCGGAAGGCGGAAGCTCAGCCCCGGCGGGCCCGCACATCGCTTTCGATCTGGGCCGTCAGCTCTTCCACTCCCGCGAATTTCTTCTCGCCGCGATGCATGGACAGCACAAAGACCTCTATGCACTGGCCGTAGAGGTCTCCCTCGTAGTCGAGCAGGTGCACCTCTACGGTGTCGACATCAGGATCGTAGATGGAACCAGTCGCGGCCTCCTTGCCTTCGGTCAGCGTCGGACGCCGGCCAATATTCATCACACCCATGGAGAATCCATCAGGGCGATTTTCGCCGGAAAGATCCGACCATGAATGACGTCCATGCGGACGGTCCCCAAGGCATAGCACATCGCAGAAATAGACTCCCGGCGGCGGAACCGAGACGCCGGGGAGGGCGAGGTTTGCCGTGGGGAAGCCCAGCTGCCGGCCACGTCCATCGCCCTTCACCACATCTCCCATGATGGAGAAGGGATGGCCCAGCAACCTCTCCAGCTCGGGAAAATTCCAATTCGCTACAGCCTCGCGGACCCGGGTGCTGGAGACCGCCGCATCGCCAAGAAGCTCCGCCCCCGCGCTCCTGATCTCGAGCCCCAGCTCATCCCTCTTCTCTGCCAGATATTCAAAGGTACCCAGCCGCCTGTTGCCGAAGGCGCTGTCAAAACCCATGAGCAGGCCGCCGACGCCCAGCCCATCGACCAGCACCGACCTGACGAACTCCTCTGGAACCAGGGCCCGGACCCGCTCATCGAAATCAAGAACCAGGACCACATCGACACCCTCGCGCTCGAGCAGCAGAATGCGATGTTCAAGCGACACCACAGGCACGGGCGGATGCGCTCCCAGCACGGCCTGCGGGTGCTCCCGGAAGGTGACCACCACCGAATCTTCATTTACTTCCGCGGCCCATTCCTTCAGCTCGTCCAGCAGTGCCTGGTGCCCGCAATGGACCCCATCGAAGAAGCCGATCGTCGCAATCCTGTTGCTGCCGCCCGGGGCGTCTCGGACCGCGGACTCAAGATTTTCGTAGAGTTTCATCTGCGTTCACGAATTCCGGGGACGCCCCCCCGAACCCTTTCCGGCAGAGGCCTCACGCTCAGCATGTTCCTTCTCCAGTTCCCGCAGGAGCTTCTTCGCCAAGAGCTTCTCCGTCGTGTTGAGATGACGCAGGAAGAGCACTCCGTTCAGATGATCGAGCTCGTGCTGAAAAACGCGGGAATCGAGCTCGAACATCTCCTCCCGGCAGAGCTCTCCTGAGAGATCCTGGTACTCCGCCAGGAGCGAATCCGGGCGGTTCACCTTGCCCTTGACCTCGGGTATGGACAGGCACCCCTCCTCTTCGCAGACGTATTCCTCACCCTTGTCGATGATGCGGGGATTGATGAAAACTTTCTCCCCGGACCTGTCTTCATGTCCCAGGCAATTGCAGACGAACAATCGCACGCTCCAGCCAACCTGGGGCGCCGCAAGTCCCACCCCGCTCTCGCTGTACATGAGCTCAAACATCTCCCCGACTCTCTCCCTGACCGCGGCATCGATCCGATCGAGAGGTTTCGCGGTCTTCAGTAGAATGGGATCCGGGTAGTAGACAAGCTGCATAAAAAGATAACCGGGCCTGAAGACTCCCTGCTCAGAAGTGCCTTACCAGACCAAAAAACATACTTTCCGGCGAGGAATTTCGCAGGAAAAGAGAGCCGTCCATCGTCCATAAGATGGTTCTGTTAAGGTCGTTAGTATATCGTTCCTGCACTTCTGGCAAGGTTAAATCTTTGTCGTCTGACACCTTGAAAAGCCCCCCATAGCCTGATTATCTTTAGTCCTGAATAAAAATGTCCCGGAGAAAAATTTGATGCCCGCCTTCACGGCCACAGGCAGGAGCGGAAAAACCGTTCCGTACGCGACTGTTTTCCGCCTCCTCTTTGCCATGAGTTTCTGCCTCAGCGGCTGCC
>DODI01000300.1:0-291 GCA_003509045.1 Planctomycetota bacterium
GGCCCAGGTCGCGGCGAACAGGGCAGGCGCGCGGCGGCTCGAGGAGCTGATCGCCGCCCGCGGCCGGGCAACCGTCCTGGGATATATGGGACATATACAGGCGGCCGCCCGCCGCCTGATGGAGTCTCACCTCGACCGGCTGTCTCGGGGAGTGAGAGTCTTTGAGGATGAACTCGATGACGGGACGAAGATCGCTCTCAGGCTGGAGGTGGGCGAGAGCCGGGCGCTGCTTGATTTCACCGGCACGGCGGGCGTTCTCGATAACAACTTCAACGCCACCCCGGCCATCGT
>DODI01000300.1:585-850 GCA_003509045.1 Planctomycetota bacterium
CTTCAACGCCACCCCGGCCATCGTCTCGAGCGCCGTTCTGTACTGTTTTCGCTGCCTCATCGATAATGACATACCGCTCAATGCCGGGGTCCTGGAGCCCCTCGAGCTCATCCTTCCGGAGAGCTTCCTCAACCCCCCGCCGGCGGCCGACCCGGCCGAATGCGCGGCGGTGGCGGCGGGCAACGTCGAGACCTCGCAGAGGGTTGTCGACGTGGTGCTGGGCGCCCTCGGGGTCGCGGCTGCCAGCCAGGGGACGATGAACAAC
>DODI01000300.1:1156-8367 GCA_003509045.1 Planctomycetota bacterium
AGCCAGGGGACGATGAACAACCTGCTGTTCGGCAATGAAAGCTTCGGGTATTACGAGACCATCGCCGGAGGCGCCGGAGCCGGAGAGGGCTTCCCGGGCGCTGCTGGAGTTCATACCCATATGACCAATACCCGGATCACCGATCCGGAGGTTCTTGAGCGGCGCTACCCGGTCCGTCTGCGCCGGTTTAGCCTGCGGGCGGGCTCCGGCGGCGCGGGCCGTTTCCCGGGCGGGGATGGAGTCATCCGCGAGCTTGAGTTTCTCGATGAGGTCGAGGTGTCGATCCTGAGCCAGCGGCGCGCACGGGGACCCTATGGGGCGGCGGGAGGAGCCCCCGGGCAGCCCGGGAGAAATCTTCTGCTGCGCCCCGGGGCGAAGGAGTGGGAGGAGCTTCCCGCGGTGACGACCTTCAGCGCGAGGGCGGGTGACAGGCTGAGGATTGAAACGCCAGGCGGCGGCGGCTGGGGAGCCCCGGAGAGGGGCTAGCCTCTCGCCCGGCTGGCGAACTCGGCGACTCCTTCACGCCACGGCGGCAGCTCGATGGCGCACTGGCGCACTGTGGTGAGCTCGGAGCTGGATGGCCTTCGAGCTGCGGCGGGAAAATCAGCGGTCTTCGCAGGTTCCAGGCGGGTGGAGATTCCCAGGCGGCCATAGAGCTCACCCACGAACTCCAGCCGGCTGCAGCCTCCGCTGCCGGCGATGTGATGGGTGCCGAAGGCGTCGGTCGCGGCGAGCCGGGCAACCGCGTCGGCAAGGTGGGGGACGAAGGTTGGCGAGCCGCGCTGGTCATCGACGATTCGCACCTCGGCATGATTCGCGGCGAGCTCGATGGCCCTCTTCGCGAAACTCTCTCCCCGGTTGTCGTAGAGCCAGGCGGTGCGAACGATGAAGTGGCGAGGATTGTGCCTGCGGATCTCCTCTTCTCCCGCGAGCTTGCTCTCTCCGTAGACCGAGAGAGGGGCTGGGGCGTCGTTCTCATCATAGGCAGCCTTCTTGGCGCCATCGAAGACGTAGTCGGTCGAGAAGCTCAGAAGCGTGGTCTCCCGCCGCAGTGTCTCCCTGGCCAGGTTTCGCGGTCCGAGCGTGTTGGCTTCGCGGGCGGCCTCCGGCCGGGACTCCGCTCCATCGACATCGGTAAAGGCCGCGGCGTTGATGACGAGCCTGGGCTGGTGGTTTTCCAGGGCCGCCCTGACGGCGCTCTCTGAGGTGATGTCGAGCTCGTCCCTGGTGAGCGAGACAACCTGCCATCGTTCCCCCAGGGGTTCGGCCAGGGCTCTTCCCAGCAGCCCCGCCGCCCCGGCGATGAGGATCTTCAAGATTCCGCCTCCCCGTCCGAGGGGCAGAGACGGTCGCTCACCTCGGCAAGGCTCACTCCGCGACTGTCTTTTTCAGAGATGACAGGTCTCTCCACCGGCCAGTCGATCGCGAGCTGGGGGTCGTCCCAGGCGATCGTGATTTCATCCGCGGGATCCCACGACCCGCTGACCTTGTAGGCCACCTGGGCCCGAGCGCCCTGGACGCAGAAACCATGGGCGAATCCCGGCGGGATGTAGAGCTGGCGGAAGTTTTCTGCTGAGAGGACAGCGGCCACCCATTGCCCGAAGCTCGGTGATCCCGGCCGGATATCAACAGCGACGTCGTAAATCTCCCCTTCGATGACGCGAACCAGTTTTGCCTGCGGCCGCTCAAGCTGGGCATGAAGGCCTCGCAGGACTCCGCCGGTGGAGAAGGAGTGATTGTCCTGGGCCAGGTCGTCTTTTATTCCGGCCTCTTTCCAGGCTGCCGAGTTATATGATTCGAAGAAGAAGCCGCGCTCATCGCGCTGGACCCGGGGCTCTACCAGCAGGACATCAGGGATGACCTGGGAGATGAAGCTGGGCAGCTTGCCGCTGCCCAGCCGTTCTTCGTCAGGGTTGTTTTCGTTCCCGTCAGTCATTCCACAGCCTCTTTTGGCGGGCGATTGATTTGCCTCTATATATAACTATACTCCGGTGAGAGGGGGCTTCTTCAAACTTATCCGCTGCGGACAGGGAGGAGGGTCTCCTGCCCTGAGTTGGAATTAGCTTGACCTTTATCCCCGTCGGGGAAAAAAAGGTCTCTCTGACACTTTTAAGCGAACAGTCCAATGGCCCAATACGAAAGCTCTACACAGGATCGCGCCGTGGCGCTCAGGGAGACGCTGGTTTCCCTCAGCATATTAGGCGAAGAAGATCTCGCCGCGCTAAAGGGCTGCCTGAATCGGGTTGCGCCCGAAGATGTCGCGGTGGTGCTGGGTGATCTGGATACCGAGGAGCGGCTGGCCATCTTCAAGGCCCTGCCCTCGGTCGAGAGCCGCGCCACGGTTCTCGAAGAAACCGATCAGCAGACCCGCTCGGACCTGCTGGAAGGTTTGAGTGAAGAGGAGCGCAGCGAGGTCATCGGGGAGATGCCGGTTGACGATCTCGTTGATGCCCTCGATGAGCTTTCCGAAGCGGAGCAGGAGCGGATTATCGCCGACCTCGAGGAGGAGGAGGCGGAGGATGTACGAGAGCTCCGACAGTACGAACCTGACAGCGCCGGCGGGATGATGACCTCTGAGTTCCTGGCCGCTCCCCTGGGTGCCACCAGCGGAGAGGCCCTGGCGACCGTCCAGGGCAATCTCACTGCCGAGGTGATCAGCTATGTTTACGTCATCTCGGGAGCGGGTCAGCTCAAGGGTGTGGTCTCGATCAGGGACCTTCTCAAGGCGCGTCCGGAAACTGCCGTCGAGGAATACATGGAGACCGACATCGTCAAGGTCGAGGTCGAAACCGACAGGGAAGAGGTCGCTGCCGTTGTCGATAAGTACAACCTGCCTGTTATCCCGGTGGTTGATTCAAGCGGCAGCATTCGCGGAATCGTCACCTTTGACGATGTGCTGGACGCTGTCCAGGATGAGCATAGCGAAGATATGCTTCGAATGGCGGGAACGACCGCTATCCATCCTTACTACGAACCGATCTATATGGGCGTTGCCAAGCGCCTTCCCTTCCTGCTGGTGACGCTTACCGGTTGTATCGGAGTGCTGTTGGTCCAGGAGCATTTCAAGGAGTTGATCACCCTGCCAGGCCTCATGTTGATGGTGCTTCCGATCGTTCACCTTATCAGCGGACTCTCCGGAAATGTCGCCGTGGTCACCTCCACGGTCTTCGTTCGGGGCCTTGCCACCGGAGAGATCTACCCGGGGCGAATATCCCGTGCGGTGTGGCAGGAGCTGTTCATCGGCCTGTTGATCGGCCTGGTGATTGCCGTCCTCGTCGGCCTGGTGCTGTCGCTTTTCTTCCAGGAAAAGTACGGGTCGGCTATCATCCTTGTGGTGGTCTGCGGTCTCTTTGCCTCGATCGCCTGGGCGGCGGTCATCGGGGCCCTTGTCCCGGTCTTCTGTCGGCGGTTTGGCATCGACCCGGCGATCGCCTCCGGACCCTTCGTAACGATCACGGTGGACATCTCCGCTTCCTTTATCTTCCTCCTCTTTGTCCTGCTGATGCTCAGCGATGCGGCCCCGGCCACCGGCTGAACCATGGGCGCCAAGAAGCTGGCAGTAGGAGTGGACCTTGGCGGCACGAAGATCGCCGCGGGAGTTTTCGATTCCAGCGGCCGCCTGCGGGGCGAGCTCACGGTGAGACCCAGCCTGGCGGCCGGCCCGGCGGAGGGAACCAGCGCGGCTCTTCTGGGCTCCATCGACCAGGCGCTCGCCAGTGCCTCGGTCCGCGCGGATGAGCTCGAGGGGGTCGGTGTTGGCGCGCCGGGGCCCCTGGACCCGGCGGCCGGCAATCTGCTGGAGGTCCCGACTCTCCCGCAATTGCGCTATTTCCCATTGCGCGGAACCCTGCTCCAGCGCTACGAAGCCCGGGTCGAGGTGAACAACGATGGCAATTGTTTTGCGCTTGGCGAGGGTCTCTTTGGAGCGGCCCGGGGGGCCGGCATCGTTCTCGGTGTTACCCTCGGGACAGGCTGTGGAGTCGGTGTCGTGGTGGATGGAAGGATTCACGAGGGCGCCACCTGCAACGCGGGAGAGGTCTACAGGGTTCTGTGCGGGGAGAAGACCTTTGATGAGACGCTCTCCGGCCCCGGACTCGAGAGACTCTACCTGGAGCGCTGTGAAGCGGAGAAGACCGGCCTCGAGATCACCGCGCTGGCAAGGGCTGGCGATGCGGATGCGAGGGGTGTTTTCGATTGTTTCGCCGGTGAGCTTGCCCGTGGTCTTGGCCTCCTCGCGGCCGTTGTCGATCCGCACGTTATTGTTCTTGGAGGCTCCGTAGCCACCGCCTTCGATTGTTTCGGAGCGCTCCTGGTGGAGCGAATCAGCGAATACATCGCCCCGTCCGCCGCTGAGCAGCTGCAGATTTTCCCCAGCGCGGGCGGACCCGCCTCGGCGGCTCTGGGAGCTGCGGCTCTTGTCTTTTCTCGCGGTATAGAAGAACTATGATGAAATTTTCATCCGCCTGTAGTTAAATCCTTTCAAGCGTTAAAGAATATTGAAGTGAAGACCTGGGCACGGTAGAGGAGAACAGATGCTCAGCAGAAACAATTGGTTACCATTCGCGGCGGTGCTTGTCGTGGCGGCACTTTTTTACGCTGTAGTCGAGGCCCGGCTCTCATCGTTGGTGGTGCTCGATACAAAGATGATGGCGCTTGAGCTGCGGCTCGGCGCGATTGAGCGCTCCTCCTCCCACGGGGAAGCCCGCCTGGAGCTGGAGACCCAGAAGCTGGCGAATAAGCTGGAGCTGACCGAAGGGCGCCTCACCCTGCTTGGAACGAGACTCTCCGATCTGGATAAGAACATCGAACAGTTCAGCGCAAAGCTCGGCAGCGAGGAGCAGACCAGCAAGCCCGGCTCGATCGCGGATCGCCTTGATTCGCTCGAGGGAGGGTTTGGGTCGGTCTCCCAGGTCGTGACGACATTGAGGCAGGATAGCGTCGGCCGTGCCGAGGCATCCGACACGGCGCAGGCGAGGATTCTCGAGCAGCTTGCCGAGCTTCGAAAGATCCAGGAGGCGGAGATGATCTCCACCCGGCAAGTTACCGATCTCAAGGGTGAGCTGGCCCAGGTTCGTGAGCAGTCCGAAAAGACCTCCGCCAATCTTCGCCTGGCTGTCGATGAGGTCCGCAAAGAGATCTCAGGCGCCCTGGAGGACATCAAGAAGGCTCCGGCTGATGATTCGCTCGATGGAGCTGAAGACGGACTCGCGGCCCTGACGCGGGGCTCCGAAGAGCCGGCGCCTGTTTTCGAGGTTCGCGCCTCCGATGTGAAGACTGGAATGGTGGTCCTGAGCCGCGGCGCCAAGGCCGGGATCAAGCCGGGGACCCTCTTCTCGGTCGCGCGCGATGGTGAACACATCGCCTTCGTGAAGGTTGTCAGGGTCTGGGATGACTACAGCGGAGCCGAGGTCATCGAAGTGCTCGCAGGTAACTCTGTGCAGCCGCGGGATCTGGTTGCCGCGGTTCCCGAGAAGAAATCTTCTGAGGTTCCCGCGCAGGAATCTCCCGGGACGACCGGGAAACTCAAGCTCGAGCTTGAGAAGAAGGTTCCACCCCCGCCCCCGCCCCCGGGCGACTGAGAAACTTCTCCGGTTTTGTTCGTCTGGCCATTGAGTTTTGGCTTCTCAGGGCACATAAAAGAGGTCACCCTGGCGTGCCGGGCTGAGGTCAGCCCGGCCTTTTCTCTCTCTGGTAAGGTGTAGCGGCTATCATGCAGAACACGATCAGGAATCCCGGCGGCGTACCTGCTGAGAAGGCCCTGGAGAATGAAATCGTCATCCTTCAGCCGAAGCCGACAAATTCCTTTGGCCGCTGGAAGCCGACGATCTACTGGTATACCCCGATCCTGATGGTGCTTGCCGCGGTCGTTCTCATGGGCGGCCTGATGGCGTTGATCAGGAAGCTTGCCAGGAGCTTCGAGAAGAAGAATTGGAGCGACGAGGTCCGAGAGCAGTCCTACTCGGTCCGGCCGTTCAGCTCCGGTGAAGACTCGGCCGGAGCTGATCCGAGTTGAGGCGCGCGTCGCTCTTCATCCTGCTGTTGGGCGTCTGTTCACAGACGGCGGCTTCCGGGCCGCTGGCCGCCCCTCCAGAGAGGATCGTTGCGTCCGGGATCACCGGCGCGCTGGTTATCTGCGGCGGCGGCAAGCTGCCCGAGGAGGCGGCCCGGCGCTTCATGCAGCTTGCCGGCGGTGAGTCCGCGCGCCTGGTTGTCATTCCCACCGCCAGTGCTGAGGCCGACAAGGGGAAAGGGGAGAGCTTTCTCTCTTCCTGGCGGGAGCGAAAGCAGGCCTCTGTCGTTCTGCTGCACACACGCTCCAGGGAGGAGGCCGGGACGGAGGCTTTCGTAAAGCCTCTTCTCGAGGCGACAGGAGTCTGGATCAGTGGCGGAAACCAGTCAAGGATCGCGGCGGCCTATCTCGGCACAGCGGTGGAGAAGGCCCTCTACGAGCTGCTCGCTCGGGGGGGCGTGATCGGCGGGACGAGCGCCGGCGCGGCTATCATGTCCCGGGTGATGATTGCCGGCGGCAAGGAGAAGGCGAACATGGGCAAGGGGTTTGACCTGTTGCCGGACGCTGTGATTGACCAGCATTTCATCGCGCGCCGCCGCCGCCAGAGACTGGTCGGGGTTCTTGCTGCTCAGCCGGGCCTGGTCGGATACGGGATCGATGAAGGGACAGCGCTCATAGCCAGGGGCAGAAAGTTGGAGGTCGTGGGGACATCGACTGTCAGCGTACTCCTCGCGCCGGAGGGGAAGGCCGGTCCCGGTCTCCGTCCGCTGAAGGAGCAGTTGTTGCGCCAGGGCTCGGTGGCTGATCTCACCGCCCTGCGCCGCAGCGCGGCTGCTCGGGCGGGTGGAAGATACCCTCCGCCCGGCGAGGTAGCGCCCCGGGGTCCCAGGGGAGCTCTTGTTCTTGGCGGAGGCGGGGGTATGCCGCCGGTGATTGTGCGCCGATTCATCGAGCTCGCGGGAGGGCCAGGAGCCCTTATCGCGATTATTCCTGCCGCCATGGCGGATCCCGTTCCCCGCAATCCCGGCGAGGAGAGAATGCTCAGTCGCGGGGGCGCCCGGAACCTGGTCGTGCTGCAGGGCCGCACGCTTGAGGATATCGAGGCGGGGCGATTCGAGACCGTCCTCAGCAAGGCCCGGGGAGTCTGGTTCTGCGGCGGCCGCCAGTGGCGGCTCGTGGATGCCTATGCCGATACGAAGGT
>DODI01000094.1:0-2432 GCA_003509045.1 Planctomycetota bacterium
GCCCCGATGGGATCGAAACCGAGGGCGGGGCTCCTTCTGCCAACCGTATGGGAGAGGCCAGGCAGTCCCTCCGGCGCGCGGCTGGTAAAATAGGCGATCGCCTCCCCTCGCGGCGGCAACCCGGCCGGCAGCTCTTTCTGCGACCCCCTGGCCAGCTCGTACATCTCATCGATCTTGCGTTCCCACATCCCGCGCGGGAGCGTTGCCGGAGGAGGCAGGAGATGGCAGGCCGAGCAGAAGGTCTCCACCCTCTTCTCGGGAGTCGCCGCCTGTTCGGACGCGGACGGATCCTTCCCGCAGGAGGAGAGGAAGATCATCCCGGCCACGAGCGCAACGGATAGCGCGAATTTGAGCTTCAGGGGAGAAGGCAACATAGCCGGATTCTACCGCTAAAACGCCTCTCGAAAAGCCCTTCGGTAAAGATTGCTCTACTTGTCGCCGGTCAGCGGGATCTCGCGGTAGATCCTCGACTTTTCACGATCGTAGTAGAGCTTGCCGTTGATAAAGGCCTTGAGAACGAAGCTTCGGTAATCAAGCGGATGTCCACTCAGGATCAGCAGGTCAGCGTCTTTTCCTTTTTCAAGACTACCCAGCCGGTCATCCACACGAAGCGTGCGGGCAGGATTCAGGGTGATGGCCTTCAGGGCGTCGTCATTCGACATTCCGCCGCGAACGGCAAAGGCCGCGTCGATATGCAGGGTGGCCAGGTCGCGCCCGGCAAGGCCGGCCAGGCTGATCCCGCGGCGATAGGGAAGAATCGAGACCTGGCACCCGGCCCGGACAAAGGCTGCAGGACGACGAACGGGAGCCATCTGGCCCTTTTCAAACAGGGGCCCGGTAGTGTTGAAATCAAAATCGGGTCCGCGTGACTTGACCAGCACCGGCACGTTCGCAGCCGCCAGGTCGGCAGCCATCATCCAGGCATCCTTGGGCTCGTTGAGCACGGCGTCAAAACCGTACTCCCTGCTGAGGGAGAGAACGATCTTCACCTCGTGGTTATTGGCCGGGGAAAAAACCGTCGGGCGGGTATTTTCCAGAACGGCCACATAGAGCTTGAGGGTCGAGCTGAGCTTTGGTGCGGTGGCCTTCTTCGCCCGGGCCTCGGCTCGCTTGGCGAGATAGGCCTTTGCCTGCTTGAAGCGCTCTCTCAGGAGAAAATAGTTAAGCTCCAGCTGGCGGGTGGGTAACGAGAAATAGTTCATCGCCGGCTCCTTCACCAGCATCCCCCCCAGGTCACCCTGCGTAAGCTTGATAACCGCTGAATTGCTGCCGCCGTAAAGCGGACCATCCTGTCCGAAACCGCCAAAGAACGGGGCTGGAAGCGCCTGCACCGTCGTGATTCCATTGGCGAGGGCTATCGTGAGCTCACGATCCCAGGGATTCAGACCATTGCCTATATTGCCCGAGCTGGTCTCGATCCCCACCCCCATGGCGACTATAGAGACAAAACCCGGACAAACATACAGGCCCTCAGCGTCATGAACCCGGGCGCCTTCCGGCGCTGCGAGCTCGGCGGCAACCTCGAGGATTTTTCCATCCTTCCAGATCACGGTGCCTCGGCGCACCATGGGCCCGGAGACCGGCAGGACTGTGGCGCCGACGACCGCCTGGACAACGGACTTCTTCTCTTTTTCCCTGGGCTCCTCGGCGCCAAGCGAGGCGCAGAAAAACGCTGACAGGACAAGAGAAAGAAGTAAGGACGGCCTTCCGTAACCGCGTGTTCGACTGATCATCTAATAGCCTCCCCGCTCAACTCTCCGGTAGAAGGATCATCATCGAAGACCTTCCGGCCCTCGACATAAACTGAGAGCAGCCTGGCGGTGCCTGAGAGGGGATCCCTGTCGTAGCAGACGAAATTGGCCAGGCCTCCCTTCTTGAGGCTGCCCACCTGCGCGCCAAGGCCAACAAGGTCAGCCGGAACCGAGGTCACGCCCGCAAGAGCCTCATGGGGAAGGACCCCCGACTTGACCATCGCGGCAAGCTGAAAGAAGATCTCCCGGTGTCCATCGATGGTGTCTCGCAGGGGAACAAAAGCCACCGGCATACCGCTGCGGAGGAACAACCTCGCTGTGTTGACATAGATACTCGTCTCCGGGATCCGTCCCATGCGAGGTTCCAGGATAACGGCCGTAATCTGCTTCCTCCGCTCGATGAGCATCTCGACGATCTCCGGAGGCTGCGGCCCTGTCACCAGGACAAACTCAAATTTGATCGGCAGCTTGTCAAAGAAGGCGAAGAAATGAGCGAGGGCGGCCGGGCTCGTCACCCTGACAAAGGCCTTCTTATCACCCTTGAAAAGCTGAACCAAGGGATCCGGAGCCTTGGGCTTGGCTGGCGGCTTGGCCGCGGCAGGCTTGGCTGGCGGGGGAGCGGGCGCTGGTTTCTTCTCTCCTGTTGACGGTTGGGAGGCCTTCTTCTTGGCTTCCTCGGCT
>DODI01000094.1:2770-8625 GCA_003509045.1 Planctomycetota bacterium
CGCATCCTCCTCAGCCTTCTTCTTCGCCGCCTTCTCCTTGAGAATATCGTCAACCGCCTTTTTCAGGTAGCGAAGGCCTGCATCATGCCAGGTCTTTCCGGAGGAAAAGCCCAGCAGAAGATAGGCCGATTTTTCCAGCACCAGCTCCCCGGGCTCCTTCTCCTTACCAAAGGCGGGCCTGATAACGGAGGCCTGGCCGGCGATGATTCCCCGGGTGTCGTTGGGAACCACCGCGAAGGTGGTATAGCCGGTTCGTCCAAGACGCCTGTAGACCTCGTGCTTCAGATTCAGAGACGACAGTCCGACAGCCTTGCGTCCATCGGAGGGAGACGAGTTCGACTGGGACGCCCTTCCCGGGCCCGAGGTGAAATTCACCTGGCTGATCCCGCTGAGAGGATTCACCAGGCCTGGAAGAACGACCGCCCCAGGCAGCTCGACGACCTTCGCTCCCTCCGGGATCTTCGCGCCAGCGGCAAGCACGTCTTCAATCTTGCCGTCACGAACGATCAGGATCCCGGCAGCGGCATCCTCGCCCGCGGAACGAATGATCTTCCCGGCTCGATAGGCCACCACCTCCCCGGCCGCCGCCACGGCGGGGCTGAGAACGGCGAGCAGCACCGGCAGAAGCAGCCGGGCGATCCACGCTCGACCGCGCTCACGATTGTCTCGATCCTGGTACATCTTTAATCTCATAACAGACTCCGCTCCAGCGGTCTCAGAAACGCTGGGGCTCCTTGCTCGTGTCGTAGGCTATCTTTCCATTCACCATCGTCAGCACCACCGACTGGCGCGGATCGAGTGGGTCACCTGTCCAGATGACGATATCCGCATCTTTGCCGGCCTCGAGGCTTCCGATTCTTTTTTCCATTCCAAGGGCCCGGGCGGCATGGATGGTGATACCCGCGAGGGCCACATCTTCCTTGAGTCCCAGGCGTACGGCCATGGCTGCCTGGTGGATGAGCTCCTCCGCGGGAACCACGGGAGCGTCGGTGTTGACGCCAACCGTCTTGATTCCACCGCGATACCATTCGTAGGCGAGACCCCGGAAACCTCCGCGGCGATTGTCCCAGCGGAACTGTCGGGGGCCATTCATCACCTGGATGCCGCGCTTCGCAACCTCCGGAGCCAGCTCGAAGCCATCAAAGGTGCCGTGATCTATAACGACCCAGAGTCCCATCTCGTCATGCAGGAGCCTGATGGTCGAAAGGATGAGCTGATATCCCTGGGTATGAACCACGACCGGGTACTCCTTGTGAAACAGTCCGCGGAACATTTCCAGGCGGGGATTCTTGACCGGCTTCTTTTTCGTTTTGTCAGCCTCCCACGCATCCCAGGCCTCGGTATAGAGCTTGCCCTCCTTCAGGGCGTTGCGGATCAACCAGTTCATGCCGACCCTGGAATAGCCGAGATCGCCTCCACGCCGCTCGGGGTTGCCTCCCTGGGCGATCTTCAGGGCGCCGGGGAACCGTATCAGCATCTCACTGAGATCCTTGCCCGCGGTCTTGATCAAGGTGCCGAAACCGCCCATATTCGTACCGCTGCCGGGAATGAAGAGCGCCGTGGTCACCCCGCCGGCCTGGGCTCTCTTGAGCAGGGCGTTGCGGGGCATGATGTTGTCGAGCGTCCTGAATCCCGGGTTCACCGAGTAGACCATATCGTTGAGGTCGCCGCCGGCGATATGCGAGTGGAGCTCCACAAAACCGGGGACGATCCAGCGCCCGCTGGCATCGATAAGCTGGTAGCCCTCCGGGGGCTTCCAGTCCGATGCGGGCGCCGCGATAATTTTTTCGATGCGGCCGTCTGAGACGAGCAGGACTCCTCCCTCAACGGCTCCCTTTGTCACGGTGACGATCTTACCGCCTCGAATGGCCCAGCGCTGCGCAGCGGCACCGTCTTCGCAATAAAGCGGCCGGGCGAGAAAACTCACCGCGAGCAGAAGTATGGCAGCCTTCCAGGATCTATTCATTTGCATCCACCTGTCCTTTGAATTTATCGACTCCATGCACCAGCTTCCCATCGACCATCACTCCAAGAACTCTGGACGTTAGTGAGAAGGGCGCGCCGGAGAGAATGACGAGGTCCGCATCCTTACCCTTCTCGATGCTGCCCACCCGGTCGGAGATCCCGAACTGCTCCGCGGGTACGGTGGTCATCGAACGCAGGGCAAGCCGTGAATTCCAGCCTTCTCGAACAGCGTAGGACACCTGCAAAGGCAAGAGCCTGGCTCCATCGGCGACTCGGGAACGAACCGAGAAGGTGATACCGAGAGCGCTCAACCTCTGGGGCCAGTTAACCGTCTTGTTGTCCTGCTTGACGACCAGTGGATTCTGCAGGACAAGCCCCCCCGTCTTGGCAAGGAGGAGGCCGGCCATCCCGGCGAGATTCTCATCTCTTTTCAGCGAAGCGAGACCGCTGCAGAGAACCCGGATTTTATACTGGTCTGTGTAGAGCGCGACGATACCGGGAACCGATGCGGCATTGGGCGCCTCGACCAGCGCCGGAACCGCACCCGTGAAGAGCGCCCTGTAGGGCTCATAGGCTTCCTGGAGCTTGGGCGCCTTGTCCTTGAATTCGGCGCCTTTTTTCTCCGCCGCCTCCTTCTTCTTCTCAAACGCTGCCCAGCTGTCATGGTAGGCCTTGGCGGCCTTGAGGGTTTTGCTCGATGACTTGGAGAAATACTGCGCAGCGTAGGGTTTGATCACCGCCGCGGCAGGATCCCTGGCCGCGAGCTTCAGGGCGGAAACCTGTCCGGCGGCCGGAGGCGCTATCAGGGCCGTCGTGATCCCAGCTCGGACCAGCTCCATCAGCGCGGGGTCACGAGGGTCGATCGAATCGACGAGCCTGAAGTCGGCTGCCTTGCCCGCCCCCGCGCTGCCGGGGGCCGCATCGAAGCCCGGCACGAGGGACTCGGCGCGAGAACCGGCAGTCCCACCCGCATCGATCAGACCGGGAATGACCGTCTGGGAAGACGCGTCGATAACCCGCACAGCCTTGTCCATTCCGTCATGAAGCAGGCCGGGACCAGCGTACTCAATCTTGCCTTTCCTGACGATCACGATGCCGTTGGAATACTCCGCGCCGCTGCCAATGATGAGACGTCCGGCACGAATGACAGTGCAATCTTCTGTGATCGGAGGAGCCCGGTTGAACACCAGCTCGCCATTGATGAACACGGCCTGTACACGGTTGTCGGCACTCAGCGGGTCGCCGCCGAGCACGACCAGGTCCGCGTCTTTACCTTCGGAGATGCTGCCAATGCGGTCAGCCACCCCGAGAACCCGCGCGGGATTGAGAGTGATTGTCCGCAGGGCCTCGTGAGGTTCCATTCCGATTCTTACCGCCGCGGCGGCCTGCAGGAGGAGGTTCTTCCCCTCGGCATCGGTAGGACTGTTGAGTATCACCGAGACGCCGGCGCGATGCATCCTCAAGATGGACTCCTCCTGGAGCCGGCCCTCGATGGCGGGACTCTGCAGATCTCCCCCAGGCAGCTTGCCGGATTGAAACGCCCCGGGGAAAATCACAGGTACCTTCATCCTGGCAAGCCAGGACGTAAGCTTCTCGGCCTCGGCCCCCCCCTCGATCACCACCTTGATGCCCGCCTCGCGGGCAAGCTCGAGGATATGATAGATGTCCCTCGCCTTATTGGCCCGCACACGGAGATGATCGCCGCCGGATATAACGGGGTAGAGGCTCGCCGAGATGGGATCGTAGGCCGGCCGGGAGGTTCCAGCTCGCAGGTGACCGGCAAGTGAATCGCGGTATCCGCGGGCCCTGGAGATCACCTGCCTGAGAGCAAGAAACTCCCCGGCACGGGACTGGGGCAGCGGCGGCACAAGCACCTCGAACGGGTTGTCCGGCGAGGCCCCGACCGGAGGGGAATAGATCGAAGGCTGGATACGGGAGAGCTCTCCAAGGGTGACCTGGAAACCGCTCGATTTCGCAACAACTCGCATCCTCGGATTGGCCTTGAAGCCGGCGGTCTTGACCACGGCTCCCTGCCCTGAAATCAGCCTCGTTCTTGTCTTCCCAACTGGGACTCCAGGCGCCAGATAGACCGAGGTCACCCCGCCTCTGAGCAGCTCGCGGTTATCACGATAAAAATCCCAGCCATCGAGCGCCCGGACCTGGGGAGACAGGCTCCCGAGCGTCTCCCGATTGTCGCTGGCGAGGTTGGTCTCGGCGTCAAGAAGACCAGGCATAACCACGTAGCCACGCAGGTCATGGATCTTTATCCCGGCGGGAATTTTCACATCTTTTCCAACAGCCTTGATTCTGCCGTCTTCGACAACCAGGTTCGAGTTCTCATAAATCTCCCCTGAGACCGTGTAGATCGTTGCGCCGCGCAAGGCAAAGGTGCGTGGCGGGGCTCCCTCGCCCGCACGAAGAACGGCCGGCAGAAGCGCCGCGAGCATGGCGAGCAGGCACCAGGCAGCGGGACGCAAGGCGCCGCTCACGCGGCCCCTTGCCAGGCTCAGCTCTCGTTGATGTACAGGTCTCTGCATTTTTCTTTCCCTGGTTTTTCTGTTCCTGGACAGGCGCTTCAGAACGACCTCTCCGGATCCTTGAGCAACCGCTCAAGGTCACGATCCTTGCCGCGTTCATAGACCTCCTTGCCCTCGATGAAGACTCGTTCAACCCAACTGCGGGCATCGAGCGGATCACCTGAGAAGATGGCGATGTTCGCATCCTTGCCGACCTCTATGGAGCCGACACGATTGTCAATGCCGATGAGCCTGGCGGGAATGATCGTGATGGTTTCGAGGGCCTTGTCCCTGGGCATACCGAGCTGAACCAGCCGCGCGGCCTGGTACCAGTGATGGTAGGGGCCGCTGCGCCCGAAGTAGGGGCCTTTATTGAAATTCGAATCGGAGAGCACCTGTAGAGCGAATGGGACTCCAGCCTTGTGAAGGAGGATGGGAGTGAGACGCCGCTTCTCCGCTCCGGTCTCATCATTCTTGTCCCAGACCTCAAGCTGAGGATTGATAATCACAGGACCGAGTCCCTTGCGAGCCGCCAGGATGTCGGCGAGCTTCCAGGCGTCCGGCCCGAGCACGAGCGTCGCGTCAAGATGGTTGGCATCGATAAGCTCGAAAGCCTTGAAAACATCGGAAGCGGTCGGACAGTTGATAAAGGCGCGAAGCTTTCCCCTCACCAGGTCTCGCATGGGCCGGTCTCGCTCGCTGACCTTTTCGGACGGCACCTTCTTCCAGTCAATCTCTCCCCAGCTTGGACGGGTATTTACCAGATCGGTCAGGGAGAGCTTCTTATTTTCAATCAACGGAGCCTCGCCGCCGGCCCCCTGGATAGCTTTCATCCTGGAATAGAAGTCGTAGAAAGATTTCCGCAGCGCGGCCATATTCCCCATCCTGTTTTCACCGGAGGCGGGCTGAAGCGAGAGCTTCATGGCCGATGGCGTTTTAACGACAAGCTCCTCCACCGTTTTGCCGCTCGTACGAATGACGGCGCCCTGGCCGCCAAACCGGGTGACGTTCCCGGCAATGCAATGAACGCTGGTAACCCCGTGGCGCAAGGCGTTGCTGAGACCGGGAGAGCTGGGGTCGATTCCATCCAGAACCGTAACGTAGGGAACGTTGGAGAAGCGCTCGTTGGAGACGCGGAGACCATTGACACTATGCGCATCGACGATACCAGGCATCGCCACCGCCCTGGGCATATCTACGACGCGCGCCGTACGGGGAATCTCAACATCTGTCCCTACAGCCTTGATGCGACCGTTTTCCATAACAATGACGGCCTTCTCTATGTCCTTGCCGGACACCGTGATCGCCCGCCCGACCTTGAGCGCGACGACCTCGTCCGGCTGCGCGGTAAGACTTGCGGTTAGAAGCAGTATC
>DODI01000566.1:0-11365 GCA_003509045.1 Planctomycetota bacterium
GTCGCTGGAGATGTCGGCCGCGAGAACAGAGTCGTACTCGTCACCGATCTCTACGATTCTCTCTCCGGTACGAACGTTCCAGAGGACAACCTTTCCCGAGTGGGCCCCTCGTCCACCGCCTGCCAGGAGCAGCCCGGCGTTGCGGCTGAACTTGAGTATGTGCGCCGTTCCCTCTGGAAAGGGAAGCACTCCGGCCAGTTCGCTGGTGTCCGTATTGTAGAGCAGAACCTGCTTCTGTCCCGCGACGGCCACCAGAGGCGCCCAGGGGCTGCAGGCCATCGCCGTCACAGCGCTGGTCTGTTGCGTTCTCATCACAGGCTCCAGGCTCAGTCCCCGCGGCATTGGCGGCGGGCCCTTCGGTTTCGCGGTGGGCTCACTTACCGAGAGCTCGAGCCTGGGCTTGGCGGGAAGCTTGATCTTGCTGCTTTTGTTTTCCGGCGCGCCTCCCGCGATCCACTTTCGAACGGTTTCCAGGATTCCGTCCGCAAGCTTGCCGCCTTTTGGGGGCATGTGAGGCTCTTCAAGGTGGGAGATGAGGGCGAGGAGGCGGCTGGAGCCGGGCTCCCCGGGCTTGATCACCTTTCCGGAGCTTCCGCCCTCCATCGCCAGACCGTAGGTGTTGAGAGCGAGCCCGCCCTTCTTGCGGTCCTGGTTGTGACATTTGAAGCATTGGGATCGGAAGATTTCGGATACGTGATCATCGTAGGTGATCCGCGCCTCCTTGGGCGCAGCGTCTTCGCCGCCGGCTATGGCGGGGGAGCCGGCCATGGCGAGGCCACCGAGCAGGGCGAGCAGCGCCGCGGCCGTGGTTTTTCCTGCTGGTGATGGGCTTCTGGATGACATGGATAGGGTGTTCGTCAGTGGTTGAAGAGAAATTCCCGGGAGTTGAGCAGGGACCAGAAGAGGTCATCGAGGAACTCTTTCTGGTCGGGGGCCGATGCCTGGATGGACTTCAGGCTCGCCAGCTCTTTTTCAACAGGCCTGCGCGAGAAGCAGCGGAGGTACAATTCTTCGATGATCTCATCGGGCGTCTTTTTTTCATCCAGGCGGGCCTTGATCAGCCCGCCCTGCCTGATCTTTTGTTCGACGGTGTCGCCGTTAATCAGGTGAAGCGCCTGGGAGAGATTGGGCTCCATCTGGACCTCGCAGGAGCAGACGGTTTCACGCTTGGCGCGGCCGAAGGCCTGGAGGAAATAATTGGTGGTCGACCCATCCGCGATCTGGACCGCCCGCGCGCCCTTGGGGAGCCCGCGGAATTTATTGCTCGTATTGGTTACCTGCGTGATGCAGTCGAGGAGGATCTCGGATCGAATCCTGCGCAGCGATGCATGAGAAAAATTGCGCGTGTCAGACTCGTTTGACTGATTCGTCTGGGTGGCGAGCTGATAGGTCCTGGAGGTGCAGATGTCCCGCACCAGCCTTTTGAAATCATATTTGTAACCGGTAAAGCGGCGGCCCAGCTCGTTGAGCAGTTCGGCGTTGGCCGGAGGATTGCTGACCCTGACGTCGTCGACCTCATCGATGATCCCCTTGCCGAAGAAATGGGCCCAGACCAGGTTGGCCAGGTTGGTGGCGAAGAAGGGGTTCTCGGCTGATACCAGCCAGTTGGCCATCGCCACCCGCCGGTCCTTGCCCTTCAGATCCGGGGTCTCGCCACCGAGGAACTTGGGCTTCATGACCCGGTTGCCGACGGGGTGGCGCACCTCGCCGCTGCGGGAGTTGAAGACGATGGTCTCCCTGGGATCCTCTGCCCGTTTTCGGCCGATCTGGGAGAAGAACGAGGCGAAGCTGTAATAATCATCCTGGGTCCATTTATCGAAGGGATGGTTATGGCATTGGGCACACTGGATCCTCATTCCCATGAAAACCTGGGCAACGTTTTCGGTTACCTTCAGGGTGTTGGTCTCATTCTGATAGTAGTTGGTGGCGGGGCTCTTGAAGGTTCCGCCGCTGGCGCCCAGGAGTTCGCTCACCATCTTGTCCATCGGGACATTGTTGGCGACCTTGTCCTGCAGCCAGTTGTAGTACAGCAGCATGGCCTTGTAGCTCACCTGGTTGGAGGATTTGATCTGCAGCAACTCGGCCCACTTCATGACCCAGAGCTCTACAAACTCCTTTCGGCCAAGCAATTCATCTACGAGCCTGGCGCGCTTGCCCTCTTCTTTGTCTGCGAAAAAGCGCGTGTATTCCTCGGCCGTGGGCAGCAGGCCGATGATGTCGAGATAGGAGCGTCGCAGGAAGACCTCGTCAGAGCAGAGCACCGAGGGCGCCACCCGGAGCTTCTTGAGCTTGTCGTTGATCAGGGCGTCGACATAGTGGCTTTGCTCCACCTCGGGGAACTGGAATTCGAGATCCTTGGGCAGGATGATGAAATGGCTGCCGACCGTGAAGGTGGCGAAGCGCGCCATGATGAAAGCCTCGCCCCGCGCTCCGGCGCTCACGATGCCCTGCTGGGACACCTTCGCCGAGGTCTCATTGTTTGACAGGAAGTAGGCGAGCTGGGTAACGTCACGGCTGGTCCCATCGGAATACCGGGCTCGAACGGTCAACTTCTGGGTCGCGCCCTCGCCGTTGAGAACGGCGCTGGGGGGATAGAATTCGATTTTGGTTGGCTGGGGGATATCCGCAGGGTCCCGTGGAGCTCGGGCTTCGAGCCAGCGCACGAGAGTCCCGTAGAGGTCAGAATCTTTTTCAAACCGCTTGCCTCCGGTATGGCTGACCCGCCCGGCGCTTTTTTCAAGGATGAGACTGTCATGTACCAGCGCGAGGTTGAGCCGCCGGCCATTGAGCTCCCTTGTCAGCCGATGGTAGTCCCCATCGGGGTCGAAGCCGAACAGGGACAGCCTGAAGCCGTCCTTGCCGCGGGCCGCTCCATGGCAGCTCCCGGTATTGCAGCCGGCCTTCATGAAGATCGGCATGACATCGAGCTTGAAGCTGACGGGCCTGTCCACGGCGGCATCTTTGACCGTGACCGGCAGGGCGATGGATTTTCCCTCGAGCTCGATTCGCAGCTCGGTGGCCCCATCCTTCACCGGCAGGACGAAGCCTGCTTCGAGCTTCGCCAGGGTCGGGTCGGCGAGGGTGTACTTCGCCTCAGAGGTAACGTCCCTGGTCAGGCCATTTGAATAGAGCGCCTGGACAATGACCGCCTGCCGGTCACGCCGGGTGCTGAGCTGTACATCGCCCGGGTAGGCGGTGATCCCGGCAAGCTCGGCGGCTCCGATTAGACCGGATGGCCCGAGGGCGCAGGTCAACAGGACGAGGGCAGACACGAATGGAAGGCGGTTGATCTTTTTCACGATGACGGCCAGGCTCTCAGGAGCCATCTTCCTTGGTTTTCTTGTATTGAAGACGCAGCTTCTCCAGCCGGGTGAGACGTTTCTTGGGCGCAGCCTTGGGCGGAATCTTGGGCTTCGGCTTCTCCACTTTCTTGGCAACCGTGGGCGGTGGTTTTTTCTTGGGCTTCGGCGGCGGCAAGGGTTTGTCGATTCGGAGCTCGGTGCCGCCGCTTGAATGGACAATCGACTCGCCGTTCTGGATGATCTCAACGCGGCAGGCAATGGTTTTGTGTTTTCCTGCCGGGCTGTCCTTGGCGACAGCTACCTTGAAGGTGACCTCCTTGGTGCCCGCGTCAATTTCCATTCCCGGAGCCTTGACGTTGTGTGGAAGTCCGAAGAGGGTTAACTGGGCCTTGCCTTCAAATTTTGTTCTCTGGTTGATCTTGCAGAAGATCTCGGTTTCCTTGCCCTGTTCTACTGAGGTCTTTTCTGCGGCGAGGTCAAGGTAGGGCTCGGCTACGCTGAGGGTGGCGAGCTGTGAGCCTGCCCAGATCCCGCCGCTGGAGCCGTTGACGGCGATTTTCCAGGCCCGCACCTGGGCTCCGCCGTTTGCATTCAGGTTGATATAGGCCTCGCTCTTGTCCTTCGGGATGTTGACGCCTCGTTGGGAGGTGACCCCCGGAGGGTTGAAGACCATCTGGAGCCCGATGGGCGCGGTAAACCCTTCCTTGCGCTCGGCGACGATTTTGAGAGACATCGATCCGTTATGAACGATGGGCACTTTGGGCTCTATGATCCGCAGCTTGAAGGGCGCCTCTTCAGTCACCGCGACGGCCAGGCCGTCGAGGGTGTGGTCCAGGTAGACCGACTGTCCCGGGTTGCCGACCAGGAGGTCAACACCGATACGGAAGCCGCCGCTGATGTTTTTTGACTCGTCAATATGCCGGGCGCGGACATCACAGATCTTACCGGACAAGGGGGCGTCGGCGGCCGCCTCGAAAAGTACGGGTATGGTTGTCAGGTTTGACGGCATGTTTTCGCCCTGGATATTGATGCCTGCCGGGAGGTCGGCGCAGCTGAAGACCAGGTCCCCGCCGAAATCCCGCCTGCTGACGGAGACCAGGGCGGCGTAGCGGTTGCCTCTGGGAACGGAGATGGACTGGCGTTCCTGGGAATAGCGCGCAACCCTCGGAATGGTCAGACTCAGTCCGGGCTTTACGGGTGTGAGCTCAAACCGGTAGACATAGTCCGGCCCGCCCTTGCCCAGATGGTCGCGTACCGTTACAACGTATTCCTTGGTCTCCGGGGCCGTGAAACGGAAATAGCTGTCCGGACCGCGCGAGTCATCGTTCCCGGCGAGTCCCTTGCCGGAGAAATGCGCGATGTTGATGACGGAATCCAGGGGGGAGCGAATCCTGCGGCCGTAAAGCTCTACCTCGAAGACCTGGCCCTTGTTGGCTTTGAACCGGAAGCAGTCGATGTCGCCGGGCTCGGAGATGATGCCGTTGAAGGCCCCGGGAGCGGTTGCCGCGGTGGCCTTGGCGTGGCTATTGTTGGGCTCGACCTCCAGCGTATTCCCGTATTCGCTGAGGCGAAAGACGTTCCTGGAGGGTGACACTCCTCCATCGTCCTGGAGGTGGAGTCCGAAGTCGCTACGGACAGCCTGGGGTACGGCCACTTTCTGCTTGCGGTCGCCACTCGCATCGCCCAGGTAGGTAATCTCGATTTCCTGGCCGATCTTCGCGCCGGCCGGGAGCAGCCCCCTGGGACGCGGGAAGGTGCCGACATGAAGCCGGTAGCGGCAGTTGCCGTCTCCTCCGTAGGAGCTCTCTCGAACCTGTACGTAGTAGTTTCCAGCTTCGGGGGCGATCACCTGGCAGGTTGAATCCTGGCGCAGAAGCGCGGAATCGTCTGAGGACGCGATCTCGAAGCGGCCCGCGTTCATGATCGCGATATAGGGATCGAAGACCGTATTGCCCAGCCGCATAGCCTCAATCTCGGCGGAGATGCGCTGGCCTTTTTTTACCTCGAAAACGTAGTAGTCGACGTCTTCGTTCTTCACGATGCCGCTTACGGTTGTATTGAGAGAGATTTTCTGCGGGGCGGCGAAGTCGCTGTTGGGTTCCTTTTCCGCGGCCTCCGCGAGAGCGCCGACGAAGAAGGTCTTCATATCGGAGACGCCTGTGGCTGTGCGCAGCCGCATGGCGTGGACGCCCAGCCGGCAGTCGGCGGCGATCTTGACCCTGGCGAGGACGTGTTTGGGGTTGGTTGTCTTGAACTCAACGAGGCTGACGCCCGGTGAGTAGAAGAGGATCTCTTTTGCATCCGCCAGCCGATCTCCGTTGAAGTTAAGCTCCAGCTCGGTCCCGCGCTGGCCGCCCCTGGGGATGATCGAGCCCAGCGATGGAGATGCTGCCGGCAGATGGGAGGCCAAAAGGAGGATGCAGATGGAGAGAAGCGGAATGGTCCGCGGAGGGCGGTTTTTTCTGTTGAGGGGCATATGAATACTTTCCGTAGCCGCAGGGTTCGTTGTGTCGTTTTCCAGGGTCCGATAAGACGAGCTGCTTTGCGAAGAGTTGCTCTCGGGGGCAGCCTCGCAGGGCGGCTCCCGGCGATTCTCAGGCGAGCAGTTCCTTGCGAACCTTGCCGCCATCGCAGATTTCGATCGGTCGGTTACCCGGAGCCATGAGCTCCTTGTCCGCTACGATACCCAGCTGGTGGTAGACCGTGGTCGCCCAGTCTGCGACCGAGAGGCCATCTTCCTCGGGCTCTGTGGCTGTCGCATCTGACTTGCCGTAGATCAACCCTTTCTTGATTCCTCCACCGGCCAGGACAATGCTGAAGACCTTAGGCCAGTGATCTCTTCCCGCGTTTCCATTGATCTTGGGGGTGCGTCCGAATTCAGTCGTCACCACGACCAGGGTTGAATCGAGCAGCCCGCGTGTGTCGAGGTCTTTGATCAGCCGGGCGAAGGCCTGGTCGAAGGCGGGCATCTGGCTTCTCATCGAGTTGCGGATATTGTTGTGCATGTCCCAGCCGCCGTAGGTCAGGGTGACAAACCGTACGCCGCCCTCGACCAGCCTTCTCGCGAGCAGGAGCCTCTGGCCGGCGGCGTTGCGGCCGTATTCATCGCGCAGCTTGGCGGGCTCGGCGTTGATGTTGAAGGCCTCCTTGGCCTCCTTTGAGCTGATGAGGCCATAGGCTCTCTGGTAGAACGTGTCCATGGCCTCGAGGCCATCGGATTTCTCCGTCTCCTTGAAGTGAGCGTTGACCGCTTCGAGGATCGAGCGCCGCCGATTGAAGCGCTCCGATTTGATGCCGCCGGCAAGATTGAGGTCGCGGACCTTGAAGCCGCCGCTGGCGGGATCGCTGCCGAGGCTGAAGGGAGCGTAGGAAGAGCTCAGGTAGCCGGAGCCCGCGAAGGTATTGGGCTGGCCAGGTATGCAGACATAGGGTGGCAGGCTCTTGCGTGGGCCGAATTCGTGAGAGACGATGCTGCCCATGCTCGGGAAGACGAGAGCGGGGCTGGGGCGGTAGCCTGTGAACATATTGTGGGTGCCGCGCTCGTGGGCAGCCTCACCATGGCTCATCGAGCGCACCACGGTGATCTTGTCAGCGACCTGGGCGGTTTGCTTCATGACCTCTCCGTAGCGGACACCCGGCAGCCGAGTGCCGATATTGCCGAGCTCGCCTCGGTAGGCCAGGGGAGCGTAGGGCTTGGGGTCGAAGGTGTCCTGGTGCGCCATGCCGCCGGGCATGAAGATGTTGATGACGCTCTTAGCCGGCCCTTCTTTGCTCGCGTAAAATTTCTGGTCGGCGCTTGCAGATTGAATGCGGAAGTAATTATCGAGGGTCAGGCCCAGCCCGCCCAGGACTCCGACCTGCAGGAAATCGCGGCGGGATGTTTTCAGGGGTGAAGACCTGTTGGATGTAATGCTCTTCATCTCGGGGCTCCAAGTGTATGACAAGTAATAAACCAAGCTGAATGAGAGGCTTCTGCGCAGTAAGAGGGATGCTAATCCAAGCCTTTTCAGCTAGTCAACTTATTTAGTAAAAAGGAGTTAACAGCGGCCGTCCGGCGGGGCAGCAGAGAAGCTCTGCATCAGCGTCTTTTCAGGCAGGAGAGGGTGCCTGGAGATCAGAACAGGATCGCCCCGCGGGAGACCTTTCCCTCGAGCATATCCGAGTAGGCGGCATTGATCTCTTGGAGGGCATAGGTTTTTGAGACCAGGGAGTCGAGCTCGAGCTGCCCATCGAGATAGAGTCCGGCGTAGAGGGGGAAGTCGCGCTGCGGGTCGCAGGAGCCGTAATAGGACCCAAGAACGGTTTTTTCCTGCCGGGTGATAATGGATCCGGGGAAATCAGTCTCGCTTCCCATCGGTGAGAGACCTACAAGGATAAGCTTTCCTCCGGGGCGAACGGAGCCGAAGCTTGCCTCCTGAACCTTCGGCGAGCCGACCGCCTCGAAGACGTAATCAGCGCCGCGCTGGCAGGTCAGCTTCAGGATCTCAGCCCGTGTCGATTCGTCAGCTTTCAGGACCTCGGTGGCGCCGAAGGCGCGCGCCATCTCGAGCTTTGAGTCGTGGCGGTCCACAGCGATGAGCTGTTTCGCTCCAGCCAGCCTGGCCCCGGCCAGTATGCTCAGGCCCACACCGCCCATCCCGTAGATGGCGACCGACGAGCCGCGTTCAACCTGCGCCGTGTTGAGTACCGCTCCGATGCCGGTCGTTACCGAGCAGCCGATCATGGCCGCGACCTCGAGGGGGACCTTCGGATCGATCGGAACGCAGCTGGCCTCGGGAACCACCGCATGGTCGGCGAAGCAGGCGAGGCCGCAATAATGGTAGACGGGCTGCCCATCGAGAGCCAGGCGGGTCGTTCCATCCAGCATGGTTCCTTCCCAGAGAGGCCGCTGCCAGGTTTCACAGAGGGCAGGTCTTCGCCTGTCGCAGAAGAAGCAGCTTCCGCAGCTTGGCGCCCAGCTCAGGGCCACCTGGTCGCCCGGCCTGACGGAGCCGACTCCCGGGCCCGTGGATTCGACAATCCCCGCGCCCTCGTGTCCTGCCACCGCAGGGAGGGGGTGCTCCGTCGCTCCTGTGCGGACATTCCAGTCGCTGTGACAGATACCGGCGGCGCGGACCCTGACCAGGACCTCTCCCTCTGCCGGGGGGGCAAGCTCGAGGGTCTTGACCTCGAAAGGTTGTCCCGCTTGCGTGACGACGGCCGCCTGTATTTTCATCGGTGCCTGCTACCGGAGGAGTCCTGGTTGGTATCCGATCCTCGAGTAGACCATAGGCGCGCAGGTTCCCTGGTCAAGAAAGACTCGGCCAGAGACCCTTCACCAGGGGGAGACCATTTACCAGAGAGGGGCGGCTCGGCGTCAGAAGTAGGCTTCCCAGCGATTGCCTTCGTATACGCAGGCCTGCCAGATCAGCAGGAGGAGGAAGACAGAGCCGCCGCAGAGCAGAATCAGCTGCCAGAGATCGACAAATTCCCGGTCCTCCGTAGCGGTCGCGAAGGGTTCCGCTTCAACTTCGGCACCTTCGTCATCCACGGTCTTGGCCGTGGATGACGAAGCCTCAGTGTTGGCTTCCGTCATCGAGGCCGCATCTCCATAGGCGGAGTTCAGGAACACGACGCCGCTGAAGCAGATCACCATCAGGCAGGAGAGCAGGGCCAGGGCCAGGGCCTTCTTGCCCTCGCCGGCCTTGGCTGTGCTGACGGTGCGCAGAAAGCTGTCGTCCGGTTTTTTGCCTATGTGGAAGCACTCCGGACAGGTGACGATATCTTCCGAGTAGGTCGCCGAGAGAGCGAGAACCGAGTAGCATTCGCTGCAGATGAAGTCGAGCCTCTTGCCGCCCGAGGCCTTCGCGGGCACGGGGCTTACAGACTTTTTCGGCTTGGCGGAGCCTTCCTTGGAGGCGAACCCCTTGCTCTTCTTCTTGCCCTTCTTGGGCGCCGTGAAGCTTTTCTTCCTGGACGAGTCGGTATCGTCTTCTTCGGATTCGTTGAGAACCATCTCGGTGTCTACATCCGTGTCGCTGCCGCCATCGTCTTCGGAGCCGATATCTTCCGGCAGGCTGTCGGGAACATCAGGAAGTTCCGGGGGCTGGTCATCCTCGCTAAGTACATCGGTGGCATCCTCGGTCTCGTCGTCTGCGAGCAGGGCATCCAGCTCATCAGAGGAGAGCTCCGCAGGCTCGGCGCCGCCATCGTCTTCCGCGGGGGAATCGGCTTCGGACAGGAGAGAGTCGAGCTCTTCTTCGGAGATCTCGCCGCCGGAATCTTCATCTTCGGAATCAACCTCGAGCAGATCCTCGTCGCTCAGCAGGTCATCGCCTTCAGATGAGTCGTCGTTAGTATTTTTTGCGTCGCCTTCTCCCAGGAGATCGTCCAGATCATCGTTGTCCAGATTGAGCTCTTCGAGCGGATCGTCAGCGAAAGAATCTTCGTTTTCGTTAGCCATGATGACTCCTAGGAGTTTAATTTTGCCTATGATGTGCAGACCCCGCGACATCAAGACTTAGCTGTTTTATGTTATCACAAGGAAAGTCGCCGGAACCGAAAAAATACCCGTAAACACGGGTGTTCAGTATTTGTTAATGCTTACAGGTAATAGGTTTGGCGAAAAAAAGGGATCGAATCGCATGGATCGGTTCACGTGCCCGGAATCATGCGCAACTTCCGATAAACGGGTCGCTGCAGGAGTTTGCCCTGCAGTGGTATTACCGATGTCGGCTTTCCCTGGTGGTGAACTGGAGTCCTGGTTTCAAGTTGGCTTGACACGGCAGGGTGGAGCTCTAGGATGATGGTATGAGCCGGCACCGGTCCAACGCAGACCAAAGACGTAGAGTTCGGGCTATAGAGTTCGCGGCGTCTTGCCGGATTCGGGGGCAGCCATCGACCGCTGTCGCCGAGAGGCGGGTTCTGGACCCGCCGGAACAGGTCGAGAAAGGAGGTGGTCAATATATGTATCATTCTATGGTGATAAGTGAGGTGGTGACCTCCTGATTGATTGAAGATCCCGAGGGTGCTTGCCGGTACCCCCCGGACTCAGGAGAGTCAGGGAGGATCCAGGCACCACCGGAGCCCTGATGGTCCGCATCATCGCCTGCGGGAGGCCTCTTCAGAGGCCGGCCATCAGGGCTTTTTTTATATTCTTATAAGCGGCCAGTCAGGCGCCGCTCGCGATGCCCATTTCCTCGAGAACGCTCGCGATGGCCGTCAGCAGATTCTTCACGTCGTCCTGCTCGATACGGCCGATGTTGCCGATACGGAAGCAGTCGGCATCGCTGACCTTGCCGGGATAGATGACCAGGCTTTTCTCGCTCAGCCGGGTATAGAATTCCGTGAAATCAAAAGCCGGGTGGGTCGGATAGCGGAACGAGGTGATGATGTAGCCCTGGTCTTCACGCGGCAGGTATTCCTTGAAGCCCAGCGCGCTCATTCCTGCCACCAGGGTGTCGTAGTTTCCACTGTAGCGCGCCGCTCTGCCGGCGACCCCGCCTTCTTCGGCCAGCTCTTCCAGCGCCTTCTCAAAGGCCAGGATCGTATGGGTTGGCGGTGTGAAGCGGAACTGGCCATTGGACTCGAGTCCCTTCCATTGGGCGAAGAGGTCCAGGCTCAGGCTGCGGGCCTGTCCTTCACAGCGCGCGAGAGCCTCGCCGCGGCAGATGGCGAAGGAGAAGCCGGGGACGCCTTCGATGCATTTATTGGCGGAGGAGACCAGGAAATCGACCCTGGCCTTCTCCAGATCCAGCGCGACGGCTCCGAAGCTGCTCATCGCGTCTACGATGTAGGTTTTGCCGCGCTCACGGACGAGCGCCCCGGTCTCCTCGACCGGGTTGATGATCCCGGTGGTCGTTTCACAGTGGACGATGGCCACGGTCGTGATCGATCCATCCGCATCGAGGCGGCGGGCAACCGCGTCCGGGTCGGTCTTCGTGTTCTCGCCGCAGCGCAGGGCCTCGCATTCGATTCCCAGCACGTCGGCAATCTTCAGCATTCTCTCGCCATAGGCGCCGTTGATGATCACGAGGAGCTTGCCGCCGGGAGGTACCGCTGAGCCGATAACAGATTCCACTCCG